>CAKZPX010000099.1 GCA_937139435.1 uncultured bacterium | reverse complement strand
CCTTTTACCAGTTCCCGACCTTTACCCGGTGTCCCGAAATTGGGCACCGTTGGTTCTTCATGTAATTCTATCCCGACGCCGTGCCCGTGCAACTCCCGCACCACCGAAAAACCTTGCGCCTCGACATAGCGCTGAATCGCAGCACTGATATCACCCACCCGATAACCAGTGCGGGCAAACTCTAACCCCTCGTAAAACGCCCGCTCGGTCTCCTTTATCAGTCGTGCCACATCAGCAGTAATCTGTCCCACCGGATAGGTGCGTGCCGCATCAGCAATAAAACCACGCCGGGTCACACCCACATCAATCTTCACGATATCACCCTCAGCAAGTACCCGCTCATCCGGAATCCCGTGTACCACCTCATCATTAACACTGATACACACCGCGGCGGGGAAACCCTGATAACCAAGAAACGTTGGCTCGGCACCGTGCTTGCGGATAAAAAGCGCACAGAAACTCTCCAGTTTCTTTAAACTCACACCGGGCGCAATCCGCTCGGGTAGAAGCAGCAGGAGTTCGGCAACTATCCTGCCCGCCTCCCTGATGCCCGCAATCTCCTCCGGGCTTTTGATGTAAAGCGCCATCCCTCATCTCTTTTCCGCAATCAACTCCTGTACCCGGGCAAACACCCTGTCCCGTCCCAAGGCACCATCCACCCGCACCAGTTTTCCCTGTCGGGTGTAATAATCAATCAAAGGGCTGGTCTGCTCCTTGTAAACCCTCAGCCGGGCGCGGATCGTCTCCTCCTGGTCGTCCTTGCGCTGATAAAGTTCACCACCACACTCATCACAGACACCCGGTCTTTTCGGTGGGCTAAAACTGAGATTGTAAATCTTACCACAATTACGGCACTGGCGCCGGCGGGAAAGTCGCTGCACCACCTCATCATCACTCAAATCCACCAGTAGCACCAGATTCAAATCCAGTCCCAGTTTTGCTAACAACCGGTCCAGCCCCTCTGCCTGCGGTATTGTCCGGGGAAACCCGTCAAACACAACTGACCTGCCCGCATTGGCTTGCAAAAAAACCTCCTCCCCCTCCAGCACCACCTCATCTGGCACCAGCCCGCCAGAGACAACATAACCCTCCACCTTAATACCTAACGGTGTCCGCTTGCCGATCTCCTCCCGGAACACCTCACCGGTTGAGTAATGAACAAAACCCAGTTTGTCGGAAAGAAGCTCTGCCTGGGTTCCCTTACCAGAACCGGGTGGACCGAGCAAAACCAGACGCAAACCATCAGCCTTTTCACTCATAACTAACCTGCTCCTCTCTTTTTAGCGTAGAGTCTAACTCGGTTAAAATAAATAGTCAAGAACACACCGCACTACCGGTGGCACCTTAAGCGCAATTTTACTGGCGCGGTCCGTCCTCTCCTTGACACCTCACCGTTTTTCTCATAATATCCGGAACATGTTTGACCTTCCGGAGACCCGTCTCGGACGTGTATGGGCAGAAATTGACCTTGATGCCCTCCGCCACAATATCGCCGAAGTCCGCCGGCAGATTGGCAACCGGAAGATGCTCTTTGCCATCAAGGCGGACGCCTACGGTCACGGACTGCGCGTCATCGCCAGCGCCGCCTGGCAACTGGTTGATGCCTTTGGTGTTGCCAGTGTTGAAGAGGGTGTCAGCTGTCGCCAGGCGGGTGCCAACGCTACCCCGATCCTTATCCTATCACCCACACCCGAAGAAGAGATACCGGAACTATTTCAATACCACCTCACCCCGACGATTACCGAAATGAACTTTGCCCGGCAGCTTTCCCGGGAGGCGGTGCGGCGCAATCAAGCACTCAGCGTCCACATTGAAGTTGACACCGGTATGGGCCGAACCGGTGTCAGCACCACCGAGGCGCTGGAATTTATCACCGCAGTTACCCGTCTACCCGGGATAAAACTTGCCGGTGTCTTTACCCATTTCCCCGCTGCTGACACCGACATCACCTTCACCCGGCAGCAGGTTGAGGAGTTCAACCACCTGATTTCCGAACTACACGCCCGGGGCATCACCGGATTTCTGCGCCATGCGGCAAACTCTGCCGGCTGCCTCAACATCCCGGAGGCACACCTGGATATGGTTCGTCCTGGTCTGATGCTCTACGGCATAATGCCGGTCAGTTATCACTTCGGTCATCGCCGTGCCGAACTCAACCTCAAACCGGTGATGTCACTGCGCTCGAGAATCGTCAACCTCCGCTCAATTCCAGCAGGCGTCTCCATCAGTTATGAACGCAACTACTTCACCTCCCGCCCCTCCGGCATTGCGGTCATCTCTGCGGGCTACGGTGACGGCTACCCCTACTCCCTCACCAACAAAGGCTATGCCCTGCTCCACGGTCAAAGGGCACCGGTGGTTGGCAATGTGTCTATGGACCTGACAATGCTTGATGTTACCGATATCCCCGGGGCAAAACTCGGTGACACCGTCACCCTGCTCGGTGCTGCGGAGGGCAAAAAAATCTGCGCCAACGAACTTGCCCTTCTTGCCGGCACCATCCCCTATGAAATCATCTGCCGGGTTAGCCCCCGTGTTCCGCGCCTCTACATAGAAAACGGCAAAGTAACCCATATCAAAACCCTGTTGAACAATGAGTGAACAGGAAAAAAAACATTCTGGTGGCGAAGAAATACCCGCCTCCTTTACCAGCCTGATACTGAACCTTGCCGCCACCGCTCTCCTCTACCTGGGCAAACCGCTCACCCCGGATGCACCCGGTGTTGAAGTCAACCCGACATTAGCCCAGCACACCATTGACACCATGGAGATACTCAAAACCAAAACCGAGGGCAACCGCACCCCGGAAGAGACCGAACTCCTCAACGACCTCATCTACCAGCTCCGCATCCTCTACCTCCAGACTATCAACCGTCCCACCGACCAGCGCCCCTGAACCGGAAAATAATCCCGGGGTTCAGCCCGGGTATATAACCCATTCATAGTCACTCTGCTACCCTGCTAATTAATCCAGCGCGAGTAAACTGGCTAACCAGGGCAGCATCATCTTCTTCCCTGGTATCGTTACCTCTGGCATCAAGAAAAAACATTCCCGACCGCTCCATCCACCTTGCCCAGCTGTCTTTGTTTTTTTAACCGGAACCGATGTTCATGGTAAGTCAGATGAGTTGCTGATAATCTTGACTATTAAGAAAAACATCTCTATAATCAGCCCAAGGATTAAATATGCCAAAAAGGACATATCAACCATCCCGGATTAAACGTAAGCGCACGCACGGCTTTCGCGCCCGGATGAAGACCGTCGGCGGGCGACGGGTGCTCGCCAACCGCCGGCGCAAGGGTCGTCACCGTCTGACGGTATGAAAAAGCAGGTGCCCGTAAGGCACAAAACGTTTTATGCGCGAAAGTTTGAAGCGAGTGGAGATTATCCGGCGCCGCCGGGAAATAACTGCGTTGCGGCATTACGGCACCAGGATTCCCGGTACTGCCCTTTCCCTGTGCTATCGCGTTCAGACTGATACCGCACCCACAACACCAAAACGCCGTATCGCCTTTCTTTTAAGCGCCCGCATAAAACCGGCGGTGGTGCGTAACCGGCTCAAGCGCCGATTGCGGGAAATCTTTCGCCGTAACAAATCCTGGTTTCCACCGGGTTTTGACTATATCATTCACGCCGGAACAACCGCCGCCGAACTGGACTTTACCCGGCTCAGGGATGAGGTGCAGGAACTTACCACCAGGATGAAAAATGTTAACTAAAATCCTCTGTCTGCTTATCCGGTTATACCAGATTACCCTGGCAACGGTGTTGCCCCGTTCCTGTCGGTTTCATCCCTCCTGCTCCGAATACGCCCGGCAGGCGCTCCAGCGTCACGGTCCTGGTTATGGCGGTCTACTGGCGCTGAAAAGGCTTCTGCGCTGTAACCCGTTTTTTCCAGGTGGTTATGACCCGGTGCCTGAGAAAACACCATCAAGAAGGAGGAATAGATGAACGACAACCTGCGGATGATTATCGGCGTTGCTCTGGTAGTCCTGATTCTAATTCTCTGGCAGGTATTCTTTCCACCCCGCCGTCCGGCTCCGGTCGCACCAGCACCATCGGTTCAGGACACAACCGCAACAACCAGCATAGATTCGGTAATACCGGTTGCCACGATCACCCGTACTGTTCTACCGTCTCCGGAGACGATAATCACCCTGGAAAACCGATTGCTCAGGGCAGAGTTAACCAGTATCGGTGCCGCACTAAAATCCTGCTCTTTGAAGACCTACCATGTTCAGATCGTCCCGGAGGGTGAACACCTCCTCGGTAATTTAGAACTGGAAAACCTTCCTCTGGTTGATGTAACTACCACCGACTCCTCGGCAACCTTCACCTACGAGTTAAACCAGGGTCGGGTGCGCAAAACCTGGACAGTTGGTCCGGACTACGTTTTTCACATCAAAATCAGCACATCAGCACCCGGTACCGTCCTGACATTTGATGCCCGTGCCGGGACCCCGGTTACCGAACAGAACTTCAAAGAGGACATTGCCAATTTCCACTTCTATGCCCGTAACAACGGCAAGGTGCATCAGATTGCTGTTCCCGCCCTGCGCAAAAAGCCATTTATTGGCACCGCTGACTGGGTGGGTTTGAAGTCAAAATACTTTTTCCTTGCCCTGGTTGCCGAAAATGGCATGCGGTTTGATTCTGCCCGTGCCGAAGCGCTCAACGATGGGCGGGCCGGCTTTGTCGCACCGGTTACAGTAACAGATAACACCACCCGGTTTCTGGTCTATGCCGGTCCGATTGAATACAACCGCCTGCGCCGCTTTGGACTGGGATTTGAAGGGGTGGTCAGTCTGGGCTGGCTGAAACCTGTCGCCCTGGGTATCCTCTATCTCCTCCGGCTCTTCTATCAACTGGCTCGTAACTGGGGTGTGGCGATCATCCTCTTTTCGGTCCTGATGAAAGGCATCTTCTATCCCCTTTCCCGAACCCAGATAAGACAGATGCGCCAGTTACAACTGCTCCAGCCCAAGATTGAGGAGTTGAAGAAGAAGTACAAGGATGACCCGCAAATGCTCAATCAGGAGACGATGCGGCTCTATCAACTCTATAAAGTCAACCCGCTCTCCGGCTGTCTTCCCTTACTTGTCCAGATGCCGGTATTCTTTGCCCTTTACACGGTGCTGCGTAACTTTATTGAATTAAGGGGTGCTGGCTTCATCCTCTGGTTAAAAGACCTTTCGCAACCCGACACCCTTTTCGGGCACATTCCCGCTGGTGTACCCCTGATTGGTGGCTTTGCCATCGGTTTATTGCCCATCCTGATGGGTGTATCTTTTATCGCCCAGAATCTGATTACCACTACCGACCGACGCAACTGGGCGATGACTATCATCTTCCCGCTCTTCATCACCGCAATTTTCCTCAATCTCTCCAGCGGATTACAGCTTTACTGGTTTGTTTATAATATGCTCTCAATTGGCGAGAGTCTGATCGCAACGAAAGGAGGCAAACTATGGCAGAAGAAACAAAAGTCCCCGAATCTGGGGGGGAGTTAACCGAAGGTGAAAAGCCCGCTGAAATTGAGCGGATTGTCCAGGTAATCCAGACGATTATCGGCTATCTCGGCATCCGTGCCGGTGTCGAGGTTAGCCGTGATGCTGAAGGCTACGTTGCCAATATCAAGACCAAGCGTGCCAGCGCCATATTGATCGGTCGGCGCGGCTCAACCCTTAAGGCGCTGCAGCACCTGGTGCGCACCCTTGTCCACCGGGAGTTTCCTGATGTTCCCCCCATCCTGGTTGATGTTGCCGGCTATCGGCAGCGTCGGGAGAACTTCCTGCGCAAAAAGGCGCTGGCGGTAGCAAAGATTGTTACCGAAACCGGTCGGGAAATGGCGCTGGACTTTCTTACTGAAAAGGAAATGGCAACGGTACAGGACGCCCTGAAAGAGATGCCGCAGGTGCGGGTGTATGCGGTTGGTAGCGGTCCACGACGCAACTGTATCATCGCACCTGCTGACACCGGACACCATACCGGTTAATGCGTCCGGATACGATTGTTGCTCCTGCAACCCCTCCGGGGGTCGCTGGACTGGCGGTAATCCGGCTCTCCGGACCGAGCACGATAACGGTCCTTAACCGATTGCTGCCCGAACAGCGCTGGGAAAAACAGCCATCCCACACCCTGCGGCTGGTCTGGCTCAAAGATGGCAAAGACCGGGTGATTGACCAGGTGATGGTGGCGCTATTTCGTGCCCCCCGTTCCTATACCGGTGAGGATATGGCTGAGATATCCTGCCACGGTAGCCCGTTGATTGTTGACCGGATTGTCCGGCTATGCTTGAACCATGGCTGTCGGCTTGCCCGAACCGGTGAATTCACCCGCCGCGCGGTACTCAACCGCAAACTCACCCTCTCCCAGGCAGAGGCGGTTTTAAGTCTGGTTAACGCCCGCACCGACCTTGCCCATCAACAGGCAATCGCCGGCTATCAGGGCGCAACAACAAGGTTTGTCCAGACCCTGACCTCGGCCCTGCGCGACCTTTATACCGAGATTGAATACCTCCTCTCCTTTGATGAGGAGGACAAAGTGGAGCAGGACCGGCTGGAGAATAAAACCGCTGCCCTCCTCCGGCACCTCCAGCACACAATAAAACAGGGTGAACGGCAGCGCTTTTTATTCCAGCCCGCCCGGGTGGCGATCCTCGGTCGCCCCAATGTCGGCAAGTCAACTCTTTTCAACCGGCTCCTGGCTGAGGAACGGGCAATTACCAGCCCGATACCCGGCACCACCCGCGACCGAATTGAAGCCACAACAACCATCGGACCCATCACTGTGCAGCTGATTGACACCTGCGGTTTTGACCCGGGCACCAGAAACCCGCTCACCCGGCTCGGCACCCGCCAGACCGAAAGGGCGGTGACTAACTGTGACCTCCTGCTAATTGTATTTGACGGCTCGCAACCGGTCCGGGATCAGGACAAAACAATACTTGCCTGGACTGAAAAAATGCCTAAAATTTATATTATCAACAAGAGTGACCTCAAACGCCGGTTACCGGATGAGTTTCTCCCCCAACCGGCAATTGCGGTATCCGGTAAAACCGGCGCCAACATAAATAAACTGCGTCAGGCGCTCCTGCGCCACCTCCGTCCCCTGTCCGGAAATACCACCTGTCCCACAACCAGCCGGCGCCAGTTACAGGCGTTAAGAGATTGTTACTCCGCCCTCCGCGCCAGCACCAGGAGTCCAGATTTAGCCACCCGTGCTGCTGATATCCGGCTTGCCCTTGACGCACTGGCACAGATTGACGCCCCGGTAACCACCGAAGAGGTGCTCAACCGCATCTTCCAGTCCTTCTGTGTCGGAAAATGATTGAACAACTACTTCTCTGGCTTGACGATACCCCTGGTGCCCGCAGCGCTGCCCGCTGGGCACTGGACCTTGCCCGTATAATCTCAGCACGGGTCTATGCCATCTATATCCTGCCCGAACCCGAACCGGTGCCCCGAACGAAAAGGTCTCTCCCGGTAACAAACCTGCCGCTCCAGCCGGCACCGTCAGAGGAAAGGGCATGGGCAGTGCTCTATGAGGTGGAGGACGAGGCGTTTGAACGGGATGTCCGGATATCCCTGCTTTTAGAGGCGGGCGAACCGCTCGCCCGGCTTAAAGATGTGTGTGTTACTTATAAAACCGACCTGGTGGTGGTCAGTGCTGACTGCCCGCTGCCCGTGGAAAAAATTGTTAACCAGTTACCCGGTCCGGTGGTATTTGTAAAACCGGAAAAGAGTTTTACCCGCCCGGCAAGGGCAAATATGAAGGAGGATTAATGTTCAAAAAAATCTCGGAACTGCTTTCCCGTTCCGCAGTCGTCCTGGAACTGAAGGAAAAAGAAAAGGATGCGGTAATAAAGGAACTTGCCGCCCCGCTCCTTGCCACCGGTCTGATAACCGATGAAAAGGAGTTCATCCAGGCTATTCTGCGCCGCGAAAATCTGGAGAGTACCGGCATCGGCTTTGGTGTTGCCATCCCCCACGCCCGGACCAACTCCGTAACCACGATTATCCTGGCGCTGGGGCGCTCGGCAACCGGTGTTGACTTCAACAGCCTAGACGGCAAACCCTCCCATCTGATATTCCTGATTGCCGCACCGGAGGCAATGAAGCGGGAATACATCTGGACACTGGCAAAACTCTCCAGCCTGATGCGCCGCTCTGATGTCCGCAATGGACTTTTAAAGGCGCAGACGGTGGAAGAAGTATTCTCGATCATTGAAGGGCACGAACAGCTCTGATTATCCGGGCGATGTCCGAGGATTACACCCTGCTCCGCTCTCGCCAGGACCTGGCGAAAAAACTCCTTGCCCTGGGTTTTAAAATTGGGCCCTTTGAGATTCGTGCCGGTGATAGCCCCGCCCCTGCCGACCTGGCCCTGCCGGTATTCCGGCTGGCAAAGGAGACAAAACAGAACCCGGCTGACCTTGCCGCCTTAGTTGCGCAAAGGATTGACCTTTCCGACACCATCCTGAACTCGGTGCAGGCGGTGAACGGCTATCTCAACTTTAAGTTTCAACCCGAACTTTTTGCCCGGGCGGTATGCGCTGACTACTGGCGCAATCCCCGGCGCTACGGCAGTTTTCCCCTGGGAAAGGGAAAGACAATTGTCATTGACTACTCATCTCCCAACATCGCCAAGCCATTTTCGGTCGGACATCTGCGCTCCACGGTCATCGGTCAGGCGCTTTATAACATTTTTTCCTTTCTCGGTTACAGGGTCGTTGGCGACAACCACCTTGGCGACTGGGGCACTCAGTTCGGGAAACTCCTCTGCGCCTTTGAACTCTGGGGTGATACCCAGAAACTCCAGGAATATCCTACCCGGCACCTTTTAGAACTATATGTCCGCTTTCATGAAACCGCCCGCAATGACCCTGCCCTGGAAACCCGTGCCCGGGAATGGTTCCGCCGGCTTGAGAGTGGTGACCCGGTCGCCCGGGAACGCTGGCAGACCTTTGTCCGGTTAAGCCAAACCGAATTTAACCGCATCTACCAGTTACTGGGCGTCTGCTTTGATGTCACCCTGGGCGAGAGTTTCTACGCTGACCGGCTTACTGGCGTGATTGAACGTGCCCTGAAAACCGGTGTTGCCCGACGGGAAAAACCGCCCCGGAACCCGGGCCGCACCCCATCACTGGACGAAGAAGTAGACTCGGAAGAGACGGTGGTTCTTATCCCGCTGGACAGTTCAGGCATTGATGTCCCTTTAATTCTGCAAAAGTCTGATGGCACCAGCCTGTATGCCACCCGGGAACTTGCCACCGTGGAATACCGCATCCAGACCTGGCAGCCAGAAAGGATTCTCTATGTTGTCGGCAATGAACAGGAGTTCTACTTCCAGCAGTTCAACGCCGCACTTAAACTCCTCGGCATCACCGTCCCCTGTATCCATGTCAACTTCGGGCTCATCCGCCTGCCTGCGGGCAGGCTCTCCACCCGCGAGGGACGGGTCATCTTGCTGGAAGATGTCATCCCGGAGGCGATTGAACGGGCAAAGGCGCTACTGGCGAACCGGGAACTGACTATGGAGGAAAAAGAGACGATCGCCCGCAAGGTTGGTATCGGCGCAATCAAATACGCCGACCTGTCCCAGAACCGGCGCAAGGATGTTGTGTTTGACTGGAACCGGATGCTTGCCCTTGACGGTGATTCGGCACCCTACCTGCAATACGCCTACACCCGCACCTGTGCCATCCTGCGCAAGGCAGGCGAGTTCAACCCTGCTAACGCCGACCCGACTCTCCTCACCGCACCCGAAGAAAAAACCATCCTCATGCACATCGCCCGCTTCCCGGAGATAATACTTGCCAGCGCTGAAAACTACGAACCCCACCGCATCGCCAATCACCTCTATCGCCTTGCCCAGGACTTCTCCATATTCTACGACCGGATTCCGGTGCTCAAGGCGGATACCCCGCAACTCTGCAACAGCCGGCTTGCCCTGGTGGAAATGACCGGCACCGTCCTCAAAATCGGTCTTGCGTTACTGGGCATTGAGGTGATGGAGCGGATGTAACCATTATTATCACAGAAAAACAGTTAATACCCCACCAATCTATTATCTATTAGAGCCACCAACAGCACTTTTTTTCACATCAGGGATGGCGTTTCCGGTACCGAATATCCAGCCTAACACATTTATCTACAAACTGTTACAGCAGGACCGATTAACGAAAAATTGCTTAAACAGGGCAGGATCGGAGGTAATCCCCGGGATAGTCCCGTGAATCACCCGGAACATAAACGCTAACCTCAATCCTGACGCCACACCAGAAACATACTGGTAATATTTAATATCACTCAACCTGCCGGCTAACCAGACTATTACACCGGAATCAACTGTTTTCACAGTATTGATGTTGACTCGGTATTTGACCACGGGTCTGGAACTGATATTTTCTGCCCGCACAAAGGCGCCAGTGGACACAGAGCCCATTTTTCAGGAAATGGTTAAAAACACCGGTTTGCCGTTGTAAAGATGGTTAATTTTAGTAAAATCCTTTAATGAGCACCGGTAGTCAAATAAACATGCACCGGGTATATTTTGACCATGCCGCTGCCACCCCGGTAATGCCGGAAGCGCTGGCGGCGATGCTACCGTTTTTGAAAGAAAACTTTGGCAATCCCCACAGCATCCACCAGTTTGGTGCCACCGCACTTAACGCCCTGAATCAAGCCCGGGAACAGGTTGCCCGGCTGATCAACGCATCCGCTGACGGAATCATCTTCACCGCCTCATCCTCAGAAAGCAACAACCTGGCGCTGAAGGGGCTTGCCGGAGCAAACGAGAAAAAGGGCAAACACATCATCGCCTCAGCAATAGAGCACGTATCAGTCCTGGAACCATTAAAAAGTCTGAAAAGAATGGGTTTCCAGGTTACCCTTGTCCCGGTGGACCGTTACGGTCAGGTCAATCCTGAGGAACTTGCCCGGGAAATTCGTCCGGACACCATCCTTGTTTCAATAATGCACGCCAATAACGAAATCGGCACAATTCAGCCATTAAAAGAGATTATCCGCCTCTGCCGGGAAAAAGGCGTCCTGATTCACTCGGATGGCACCGCTGCGGTGGGCAGAATACCGGTTGACGTTATTGAACTTGATGTTGATGCCTACTCGTTCGCTGCCCAGTCATTTTACGGACCAAAGGGTGCGGCAGCACTCTATCTGAGACCCGGGTTAAGAATTAATCCGCTGATTGAAGGTGGTGTCCAGGAAAAAGGTCGGCGTGCCGGGAGCGAAAACCTGCCCGCAGTTGTCGGGATGGGCCGGGCAGCCGAGGTCACAAAAGAAAAACTTTTCCTCTGGGCAGAAAAGATGCAAATGCTTGTCCGGCGCCTGCAGGAGGAACTGCCCCGACGGATTGAACGCCTGGTCTTCACCGGTCATCCGGAAAACCGCCTGCCCGGACACCTCAGTTTCTGTATTGAGTTTGTTGAGGGCGAAGCGCTGTTACTCTTCTTAAACGATGCAGGCATCGCTGTCGCATCCGGCTCTGCCTGCACCGCCCGCTCACTCAAGGCATCCCATGTCCTGCTTGCTATCGGATTGCCCCACGCCATCGCCCAGTCCTCCCTGGTAATAACCACAGGTAAGGATAACACCCGGGCAGATGTTGACTACTTCCTTGACCAGCTACCACCAATCGTTCAGCGCCTGCGCCACCTCTCCCCGCTCTATGCCCGCTATCTTAAAGGCGAAGACCCCTACCTGTTCAAAACTGGACACGACCACCATCATGAGGAAAATAACAGTAAGGAGAGTTAATTATGTATTCCGAGAAGGTGATGGAACACTTTCGCAACCCCCGCAACGTTGGTGAGATTGAAAATCCAGACGGGGTTGGTGAGATTGGCAATCCGGTGTGCGGTGATATGATGACCTTCTACATCAAGGTGGAGAATGACATCATTACCGATGTGAAGTTTAAAACATTTGGCTGTGGTGCGGCAATCGCCGTCTCATCCATGGTCAGTGAAATGGCAAAGGGCAAGACAATCGCCGAGGCGCTGAAGATCACCAACGAGCAGGTGGCAGCAGAACTGGGTGGTTTACCGCCCAACAAAAAGCACTGTTCCAACCTTGGTGCCGATGCGCTCCACGCCGCCATTGAAGACTATCTGCGCAAAAAGGAGGCGATGGGCAAACCGGTAGAAAAGCCCGTCCGAACCTGCATCTGCCCCTTCTGCAACCAGCTCCTGTCCGAAGGAGAAACTGTGTGTAAACCCTGTGCCGTAAAGATTAACTACTGTCCCGATTGTGGCAAACCACTTCCTGCAGGTGTTCAAACCTGCCCGGAATGTGGCAGCGGAAAAAAGGAGGTAAAATGAACCTGAAAAAAGTTGCCGGTAGCAACAGCAAACATCATGTCACCCTTTACGCCCTCTCAACCTGTGGCTGGTGCCGCCGGACAAAGGAACTGCTTGACCAGCACAACATTGAGTATCAGTTCATTGATGTTGACCTCTGCATCGGTGAGGAACGGGAAGAGGTGCTCAATGCGGTCAGAGAAATCAACCCCCGGGTCTCCTTCCCCACCATCCAGATTGACGACCAGGTGGTGGTGGGGTTTGATGAGGAAAGGATAAAGAAACTACTGGAGATATAATTGACCATGGCAGAAGAATTTTCTCCTGCGGTTCTGCAACTCTACGAAAAACTGAACCGGGAGGCGGAGGAGGGTGGTTATCATCTTAACCCGGACCGCCAATTCACCTTAAAACTCGTCCAGGGTCTTTTAACCAACCAGGAGCGCTATGGCTATCCTGCCTGCCCCTGTCGCATCACTTTTGGTGAAAAGGCAAAAGACATTGACATCATCTGTCCCTGCTATTACCGTGATGCGGACCTGGAGGAGTTCGGTACCTGTTACTGCGCCCTCTACGTCAGTGAAGACTGGATTAAAGGAAAAATCCCCCCTAAATCCATCCCGGAACGCCGCCCACCAGAATTTGTGCTTACCGGCTATTCCGAAGCGCCCACTAAACAGACCACCGCAACAGAAATCACCACCCGACTTTCATATCCGGTATGGCGCTGCAAGATTTGCGGGTATCTCTGCGCCCGAAACGAGCCACCGGGTAAATGTCCGGTTTGCAAGGCAACCAAAGACCGGTTTGAAAGATTTATCTGAACTATGCCCATTGTTGAGATAAGCGTTGTCCCGATTGGCACCGGTTCCCCGAGCGTCAGCACCTTTGTCCGTGCTGCGCTCACGGTAATCAAAAAGAGCGGGCTAAATTACGAGGTAAACCCGATGGGCACCTGTCTGGAAGGCGACTGGGATAGAATATTCTCCACCGTCAAGGAAATCCACGACGCCCTAACGCAGATGGGTTGTGCCCGAATTGTCACCACCATCAAAATTGACGACCGGCGAGATAAGAACCAGACGATGAAGGGAAAAGTAACACGGGTTACCGATAACACCTGAACCGCTACCTTCTGACCGCACAGCCAACTAATAACCCGCTGGAAAACAACTCACCAAAAAATAGCGGTGGCTGGGGAAAAACTAACCCCAGCCACCGTCAACCGGGCATCTCAACCATTCACACCCATCCCATAAAGACCCGGTCACAAATCCTACCCACCCGAGTTCTTCTTCTAACACATAATCGCATTCCCAGCCAATGAACATTCTTGCTATTCTCCCAGTTGTGCCATTACCATCTTTGTCTGCACCATCTTCTCCTGATAAACCTCCTGTGCCACATCAGGATTAAACCTGGGCACATCCACCTCTAATTTTTCCCGCCATGTTCTATAAAGAAATATCGCACTTACAATTAACATGATCACTACCAGTAGACTCAAAATCATGCCTATTCTTCTACCAAACATCTCAATTTCCTTTTAAATATCAACACCTACCTGTAATAATTGCAAAAATCATACCAGAATAAATTAAAATATAACAACTTTATTTAGCGTAAGTTACAAAAAAAATCCTCACAATCACGAAAAAGTGTATCATTAAATGAGACGCTTATAACTGGACGGTAAAATGGTGGCAATTAACTTAATAATATGATATTATGTTAGTTAAAAATAATGTTTCTCTTTGAGAGACACATTTATTAAATGAGACACAGAATTAGGCAAAAAAAGTTGACATTATCGTTAAAAATGTCTATTCTTGAATAGATATTATGTCGGGAAAAAAGAAAGTCGGCCTCACCCGTCTTGAAGAACTTGGTGCGCGATTGAAAAACATCCGTGTAAAGGCAAAGATATCCCAGATGAAACTGGCAGAGATTCTGGGTTTAAACCCAATCCATGGTTACAAATATATCTTGCGTCTGGAAAAGGGTCTTGTGCCCAATCCGACCCTGCGCACAATAGCCGGTTTTCTTTCCGCCTGCGGTGCAACCTGGCAGGATATTGCTGATGTCCTGCCCGGATTGGCAACAAAAACAGAGGAAAAGAAAGAACCGGTTTCCCCGTCCAAGCCAATTATCATCCCACCCTATCAAACCCTTCCTGGTGAAGAAGTAACCCTGCTGGTTACCGCGGAAGAACAGTCTCAACTTAACCCTATCCGCAGCCAGTGGTTGTGGCATCTGGTAAAAAGGCTCCAGCATCAAATATGGGTTAGCCTCCGTCTCTACCAGCAGAGCCCGGCTTTTCAACGTGCCTATCTAACCTTTCTCCGCTCCACCTGTGTTGTCCTGGCTTTGCTGAGTAAATCAGATCCCGACCATTTAGAAAAAGCGGTTAATCTGAGTGAAACATTGCCTCGGGAACTGGAACCGCTGCGCAACCAAGCGCTAAAGCAGGGACTGGATCCTGATCTCATCAACCAGATAGGTAAAATATGCCTTACCGCCATCAGGAAGACAAAGCCGGTCAGTGGTGACAGCGGTGCCCGGACATCCGGTTGATGACCCAGTTACCGTTACTGCTTTCGTTCTTCATCCTGTTCGCCCAGTCGCCACCTGTGACTTATAAAATTTCTGCCACACTCAATCCGGGAAAAAGAACAATCTCTGGAAAAGAAATTATTATTTTCCGCAACCGGCACCCATCAGCACTCAATTCTATCCTCCTCTATCTTTACCCCAACGCCTTTTCTAACCACAATGGCGATTTAATCAGGGCACTGGCAAAGCAGGGTCGGCTGGTCCCCGGGGCGCTCAACCCCAAAAACCTTGGCGCCCTGATAATTGAGGAACTGGATTGTGCCGAGATTATTCCGCAATACAGGGCAGATAAAACGATTGTGGAACTCTTACTGCCCCGACCGCTTGCTCCTGGTGACTCGGTAACCATCAAACTCTCATTTACCACCCGCATCCCGACACTCTTCACCGACCTGGGCACAAAAGGCAAGGTATTTGTTCTCTCCCGCTGGTATCCTCAGGTCGTTGCTCTTGATGAATCTGGCTGGCATCAGGAGGGTTTTCATCTCCCAGGCTCGGCACCGGGTGCGCTTGCCGATTACGAGATAGAGTTCACCCTGCCCGATAAATTTGCTCTTGCCACTCCGGGCACCGAAATCAAGATGGATGAAGCCCATAAACCGCCATTTATCACCCATCATTTTTGCGCCCGCTGGCTGACCGACTTTCCCATCATCGCCACTTCTGCCCATGTCAAAGTCACTGACACCACAATCCTGCCTCATCTCCACCTGTTACTTCGCCCGGAGCGTTATTCCCGAGCAGCAGAAAAGTTCATCCGGCATACAGCACGGATGAGCGCATTCCTTTTCTCACACTGGTTCGGAGAGTTAGCTGAGTCCAGTTTGACAGTCATTGACCTTACCGATATCGCTCCGGAAGAGATAGCTGTCCCCGGGCTGGTAATTATTAACCAGAAACCGCTACCATTTCTCCGGCTTCAGGAAAGGGCGCTCGTCACCGCAATTGCTCACCAGTGGTTCTGCCGTAACCCGGCACCCAACCCGATCCGTGACCCGATGCTTTTCTACGGATTACCGGTCTATGCTGCCACTCGTTATCTTGAGGCAATTTATGGAAAAGAAAATCTGCTCAACATCAACATTCCCTTCCCCTTCCTTGCCGGTGTCTCAGACCTCTATCTCCACCAGATTTACCACTACATTGCCGCCACCAACAACCTTACCCAATCACTCACCCGCCCCCTTACTGTCCAATCCGCACCAGTGGCTTCGGGTGCGGTTTACCGCTCCCAGTCGGCTCTGATTCTTAAAATCCTGGAACAGGAGCTGGGAACTACTGGCATTGATTCGGCAATTCGGCACTATCTTGCAACCGGACGTGGACGCCATACTACAACCGCTGGTTTTCTCGCCTGTATTACCCGCAGCGCCGGTCCAGAAAAGGAGGTCATCATTAACCGGCTTGTGAGCCAGACCGGAACCATTGACCTGAAAATTACCGGTCTCCAACATCATGCCGACAGTATCACATTAATCATCTCGGCAACCAGCCCTCCGAATCTGCCGATAGAAGTTAAAACAATTTTTTCGGACAATTCTTACCGTATTGACACTCTCGACCTTACGCCTCGCGCGACTCGCAACTCAGGCATCTTTTTCCACTTTATCCCGGTAAACAGGAAGGTCAGGCAGGTTATTCTGGACCCGAATAAGAAAATTCTTGAACCCAATCGCTGGAATAATTACTTTCCCGCTCAGGTGGCTATAAAACCGATATTCCGCCTGCCCAGTTTTGATACCTATCAGATCTTCTACGGACCCTGGTTCTGGTACGATAACTACCGGGGCTTTCAACCCGGTATCTGGTTTCAGGGCCGAAGGTTTATTGATGCGGGCATAATCCGTGGCGACCACAACTGGACGCTCATCTGTAACTACGCCTCCCATAAGTCGGACTGGCACACCGGCATCAGTTATCAAA
>CAKZPX010000098.1 GCA_937139435.1 uncultured bacterium | reverse complement strand
ACAATCGCCCTGCCCACCGCTACCCGCTGCCGCTGACCACCGGAAAGTTGTGCTGGTTTGCGCTCTAACAGCTCCTCAATCCCGAGGATGCGGGCGGTATCCAGCACCCGGCGTTTTATCTCCTCCTTTGGCAGCCGGCGCAACCTCAGGGCAAAAGCCATGTTCTCAAAAACGGTCATATGGGGATAAAGGGCGTAGTTCTGAAACACCATCGCCACATCCCGCTCCCTTGGTTCCAGCTGGTTTACCATCCGGCCCCCGATATAAATCTCGCCCTCGTCCGGCTCCTCCAGACCGGCGACCAGCCTTAAAAGCGTGGACTTGCCACAGCCCGATGGTCCAAGGATAACAAAGAACTCCCGGTCAAAGATTTCCAGTGTTACCCGGTCAACCGCTCGCACCCGGCGAGAAAAAGATTTGCTTACCCCCTGAAACAGAACCCGGCTCATAACCGTTCTCCATGCCAGAGGACCGAGAGGATATTGACAATAGTTTCCTTCAGCCGGCGCCGGGGTGTGACGATATCAATCAATCCGTGCTTGAGCATAAACTCTGCCCGCTGAAAACCCTCGGGCAGTTTCTGACCGATGGTGTCCTCAATCACCCGCTGACCGGCGAAGCCGAGCAGGGCACCGGGCTCAGAGATGATTACATCACCCAGCGAGGCAAAAGATGCCATAACCCCGGCGGTGCAGGGGTCAACCGGCACCGAGATAAACGGCACGCCGTCCCGGCGCAAAAGCGCCAGTTCCGCCGATGTTTTTGCCATCTGCATCAGAGAGAGGATGCCCTCCTGCATCCGCGCCCCGCCGGATGTGGCGACGATGATTAAGGGACGGCGTTCGTTTCTTGCCAGTCGCACCGACCGTGCCACCTTCTCACCAACAACCGGACCCATGCTGCCACCGATAAAATTAAAGTCCATCACCCCGAACACCACCGGCACACCGCCGGTCCTGCCCCGACCGTAAGCGAAGGCATCAGCATGACCGGTCTTCGCCCGTGCCTCTTTAAGTTTTTCCTGATATTTAGGGAACTTTAGCGGGTCAAGGGCGAGGATATCAGCATCAATTTCTTCCCAGGTGCCATCATCTAGGATAATACGGATGTAATCCTCGGGTGTGATGCGAAAATGATAGCCACAGCGATTGCAGATATAAAAATTGGATTCCAGGGTTTTGCGGTAGATGATCTCGCCGCACCTGGAACAGCGAAACCAGAGCGTTTCACCGCTGCGCGCTGAACTTTCTACCACAGGGTATTATAAAAAGGGGCACCCGCCAGTCAAGGTGGTGCCCCTTGGCAACTACGCGGTGGGGCTAAGACAATAAGGTCTTAGCGATTGCCACGGGCTGGACGCTCGGTGCGGGAGCGTGCCTCATTTACGGTCAACTGCCTGCCATCCAGTTCAAACTGGTTTAAGGCGTTGATTGCGGCACGGGCACCCTCATCGGTCGCCATCTCGACAAAGGCAAATCCGCGAGAACGCTCGGTGAATTTGTCTTTGATTATCTCAACCGAGGTTACTTCGCCGTGCTGGGAAAATAACTTCCGCAACTGCTCCTCGGTGGTACTGAATGGGAGGTTTCCCACAAACACACGCTTACTCATTTACTTGCCTCCAGTAAGTTTTTGTGCTTGGGGATACGTTACAGGCTACGGGACAGAATCTCAGCCGACGCAGACCCTAACGGACCACAAGCAATTTCCGGGTCGGACTAATCCTGACCGGTTCCTGGACCCGTTCACAGGAGCCGATCAATTTATTGTAGAAGGGTGGTAACAGATGTCAAGGAAAATTTCGGGCAAACAGGTCTGATGCCCCCTTTACCCTGTCCGATATTGCCAGGGGAATAAAAATTGTTAACCTGTTTCAATAATGTGTCTTGTCCTTTTATTGATTTTCCCTCTGGTAGGCACCGGTGTGGAGTGGGACAGTATAGTTCAACTGACCACAGATACGAACAACCAGACCCTGGGTTATAATGGGCAGCGACCGTTTGCGATTGACCAATCAGGTAATATATGGGTGTTCTGGCGCGACCAGCGCACTACTCCAACCCAGATCTTTTACCGCCTTTTTAACCGGGCTAACGGATTCTGGCTTCCGGAAACTCAGTTAACCAGACTGCCCACCATTTGCTACAACCCTTGTGCAACCGCTGATAGCCGGGGCAACATCCATCTTGTTTGGCATACCCAGGATAATGACCCGCGGGGTATCTGGTATAAAAAATACTCTGCGGGCAACAGTCGCTGGTGTCCAGAGACACTGCTTGTTCCCTACCATCACCCCTACGACCGCTTCTATCCGGTGATCGCTGTCCGACCCGGCACAGAAGAACTGCACCTGGTCTGGTATGCCAGTCCTGATACCGGCGGTTCCCGCCAGGTGTTTTATCAGGAATTTCAGCCTGATTCGGGCTGGTTCCCTGCCGAGCAGTTAACCAGTACTGTTTCGGACCATTCTGCAACCACCCTTGCGGTTGACTCAGCGGGCAACCTCTGCGTGCTCTGGCTCGGTCAGGACAACGGTGGTAATGTTAATCTCCTGTTCTGCCGGCGCCGGATTAACCGGGTGTGGCAGGAGACAGAACTGGTGTCGGAATTTTCCAGTCCGATGGCCCAGAGTGCAGGTTCAGTATCTGCGACCGGGAACAACACCTGGCATATCGTTTGGGAAGGGATTTTCAGCGGGTTAATTTACCGCCAGATTTTTTACCGCCGGCGGACTCCAGCGGGCTGGGACAGGATCCATATGGTCACCGGTGGTGTTAATCACCAGCAGGGGCAGCCATTTATCGACACCCGGTCCGGTGGTGAATGTCATCTGGTGTGGCGAGGTAGAACCCAGAACTCACCCACCCATTATCAATTACTCTATGCATTTCGGGACGGTTACGGGAACTGGTCGGAGACTGAGCAGTTGACAGCGCTGGACAGCGGTGCGGTGTCCCGACCGACAGTCATCTGTGATTCCGGTAATGGTCT
>CAKZPX010000097.1 GCA_937139435.1 uncultured bacterium | reverse complement strand
CTCGGCACAAAACCCTTATCCAGTGCATCGCCATGGGCAAGATAGACGCGCAGACCTTCAATTGTTGTCGCCACCTCATCGAAAACCCCCTCCAGTTTTAGTTCCTGTTCCAGCCAGCGATTAAACCAGATATCATGATTACCCCGTAGGAGAAAGATCTTTGTTCCACAGCGCCGCAACTGATAAAGGGCACTGAGCACACCTATGGCGGTCTTCGGCACCACCCGCCGGAATTCAAACCAGAACTCAAAAAAATCCCCAAGAATATAAAGCGCCTCTGCCTTGCCATTTAATTGGATAAGGAAATCCTCCAGATGTCGCTCAGCGATCAGATTACCAGCACCGATGTGAGCATCAGAGATGAAGTAATGCATGTTCAATCCGGTCCAGTAACCTGTTTATCGGCTTCCGCGTATCAATCCTGATTAAATCCTGGCTGGCAGGTGGTGGAGTAAACCCCGTGCGCATTGCCCGATAAACATCTATGTTGGCGTCCGATAGACTACGGCTGGTTACCCTCCGGCGCAACCGGCGAACTACGACATCTTCCGGACAATCGGTCCAGACGAAAAGCACCGGAAGACCGAGTCTTTTCGCCAGCTTCCGACATCGGTCCCTAGTCTCTTGCGCAAGAAACGTGGCATCAAGAATCACACTCTGCCCGCCCCTTATAAACACCTCTGCCCGCCGCAACATCTCCTCATAGGTCTTCTGGCTAATAGCCGAAGTATAAATCCCCTGCCCATAACCTTCAAATCTATGTTCATCCACCGGAATACCGAGAATCTGCTTGCGGATGGAGTCCGACATAAGATGTATAGCCAGCTGTCGGGCGGCAACCATTCGTGCTAGATAGCTCTTCCCGGTTCCTGGCAACCCCATTACCACCATCAACCAGGGGCGCGCTGTAATTAAACGGGCATACCTTAAGGCCAGCTGAAAGTAGCGTCCTGCCACATCCTTTGCCCGACGCTTTGCCTGATCGCTGATTGCCGGATCTTTCAACTGAAAACTGGTCACCTTGCCTCGCACATAGGCACGATAACAGCGATAAAAATTCAATGCCGGCAAAATCCCCTCGTCACCCGAATACACAAGATATCGTTCAATAAAAAAGTTCGCCAGGTCGTGCCGGTTAAAATAATCCAGATCCATCGCCATAAACGCGACCTCGGATGAGACATCACAGCAGGAAAAACGAGGATTAAACTCAATACAGTCAAAGATATAAATTCTATCGGCAATAAAAATATTTCTGGAATGGAGGTCACCGTGACAGCGCCGGATGAACCCCTCTTCACGCCGAAGGCGGAAAAAATCATTTTTTTCCGAAATAAACCTAACCACCGCCTCTTTTATCTCTCTGAATGCCGCTCCACTGATCGTCTTCTCCTGAAACTCAACCGTCTGGGCAAAATTTTCATCCCAGTTAAATTTAATGGTCTTAATACTACCATACTGCGCCACCTGCCCGCCCCGCTCGGCTCGTTGATGAAATTCACTAATCACCCGGGCAATCTCATCTATATGGACAAAACCTACCCTGCCCCTCTTTAACATCTCGGTCATTATTGCCGACTGCGGTAACGCCCGCATCTTAACGCAATAGTCTATCACCCGTCCCTTTCCAGCTATTCGTAATCTACCGTGCTCTTCGGTGATCGGTAAAATATCAAGATACATCTCAGGAGAAAGTAACCGATTTAACCGGAACTCCTCAGTGCAGAAAAATTTCCGGGCAGAAAGCGCTGTATAATCAAGAAAACCAAAGTTTACCGGTTTTTTAACTTTGTAGGCAAAGTCGCCGGCAATAAACACCCAGGAAGTGTGCGTCTGAATCAGACGCACACGGCGCACTCCTTTACCATAAAGCGATGGAGTTAGCATCTCTTTTACTCGTGGTTGAATCGTTGGTTCTGGTTTAGTCTTATCCACGGATCCTGGCACAGCCCGATCGTTAATCATAATTGGGCAATATAACCGCTACCAAAGAAAAATCAAGCAACGCCAGCAGCACTCCTGGTGGAATATAATGTCCTTAAACCGTTTTGCAACTACAATACCGCCTTTTTCTGGTAATAACACCGTAAAAATATTAAACTAAAAAGAATTGGAAGTTAATGGATCTGACCTGACCGGCTGGTTTTGTCACGCTCGCCGGCGGTGTCGCTCAACGGCAGTAATCCGCTCTACAACTATCCGGTCGACTGCAGGCAGTCTATCTCCATAACTGAAACATCGGGCCAATCGGGCAGCAACCGCCTCTGCCTGAGACTCACGAGTAGCATATACTTCAGCAATAACCTCTCCTCGCGCCACGTGCGCACCAACCTTTTTATAGAATACAAATCCGCTGCCGTGTTGAACCCGATCGGTCAAAACCCTGCGCACCAAACCCAATTCCAGCCCGAGCATACCCACCGCCAGTGTATCAATTGCCCGAATATAGCCTGACTGTTCAGCAAACACCGGCCGCTTCGCACCGGCAACAGGTAGCGACCCATAATTATCAACAATTGTCGGATCACCACCCTGTGCTGCTACCATCTGCTGGAATTTTTCCAGCGCCCGACCGGTGCTGAGCGCCCTTAATAACTGACGCCGTGCCTGAGTTGGGTTTTCTGCTCGCCGGGCGAGTAACAGCATTTCCTCGGCAATGGCAAATGTTACTTCTTGCAGGTCCTCTGCCCACGAGCCCTTTAACGCCTCTATCGCCTCTTTCACTTCAAGCGCATTGCCCACTGTTGTGCCCAGTGGTTGCCACATTCCTGTAATGAATGCCACCACCCGCTTCCCGGATCTTTTCCCAATATCAATCATCAACCGTGCCAATTTTCGTGCGTCTCTCATCCGGCGCATAAATGCGCCGGTTCCGGTTTTAACGTCCAGAACCAAACCATCGATACCTTCTGCCAGTTTCTTGGACATAATGCTGGCTGCAATTAGTGGAATGGATTCCACCGTGGCGGTAACATCCCGCAGGGCATAAATCCGTCGGTCAGCCGGACACAGCTCTTCAGTCTGACCGATAATTGCAACGCCTACCTGTTCCAGTACTCGTTTAAACTCATCAAGCGTTAGATCTGTACGCAGACCCGGAATCGACTCCAGTTTATCCAGTGTACCTCCGGTATG
>CAKZPX010000096.1 GCA_937139435.1 uncultured bacterium | reverse complement strand
CAGCGCTGCGCCATCTCCCATGTCGCTGAAACCACCGTCTCGGTGGTCAACCTGCCTTCGGACGAACTCAAAGGAAGGATTATCGGGCGTGAAGGACGCAATATCAGAACCTTTGAATCGCTCACCGGTGTTGAAGTAATGATTGATGACACCCCCGGGGCAATTATCATCTCCGGATTTGACCCGGTGCGCCGGGAAATCGCCCGGCTGGCGATGGAGCGGCTGGTTGCGGACGGCCGGATCCACCCAGCCAGGATTGAGGAGATTGTCGCCCGCACCCAGCAGGAAATGGAAGAGATAATCAAAAATTCTGGTGAGGAGGTAATTCTGGAACTGGGGATTGTCGGGCTGCATCCCGAACTGGTAAAATTACTTGGGCGTCTGCGCTATCGCACCAGTTACGGTCAGAATGTCCTGCTCCACAGTCGTGAGGTCGCCTACCTCGCATCTCTCATGGCGCAGGAACTGGATCTGGACCCTGCGGTTGCCAAACGGGCCGGACTCCTCCACGACATTGGCAAAGCAGCAGACCAGACAATGGAAGGACCGCACGCCCAGATTGGTGCGGAAATTGTCCGGCGCTACGGCGAAGATACGGTGATTATTAACGCCATTGCCGCCCATCACGAAGAAACCACTCTGGATTCACCGTATGCCTTTCTGGTTGCGGCTGCTGACTCAGTATCTGGTTCCCGACCCGGTGCCCGGCGCGAGAGTTTTGAAACCTATATCAAAAGAATTGAAAGCCTGGAGGCGATCGCGGCATCTTTCCCCGGAGTGGAGAAAGCCTATGTCGTGCAGGCAGGCAGGGAAATTCGGGTTCTTGTTGAACCGGATAAGGTCAGTGACGAGGATGCCTCAGAACTCGCAGCACGTATCGCTGCCCAGATAGAAACCGAACTTAAATACCCCGGACAGATCAAGGTAATGGTTATTCGGGAGACCCGGGCGGTTGACTACGCCCGTTAAAGGTAATCACGCACCTTGAGTATAAAGGTTGTCTTCTTAGGTGATGTCTGCGGTAAAGCGGGTCGGTTGGCGGTAAAACAGCTCCTTTCGGTGCTGCGCCACGAACTAACGCCTGACTTCATCATCGTTAACGGCGAGAATGCGGCTGGAGGCTACGGCATCACTCCCCATATTCCCGAAGAGTTGCTCAACAGCGGTGCTAACTGCCTCACCACTGGTGACCACGCCTTTGACCGCCACGAGATCTGGGAATACCTCGCCACCGAACCACGTATCATCCGTCCCCTTAACTTTCCTGCCGGGGCGCCAGGCCGGGGCTGGGCGTTTTATCACCCCCCGCAGTTACCCCGTCCGATTGCTGTTATCAACCTTGTCGGCAGGGTCTTTATGAAACCGGTGGACTGCCCATTCCAGCGGGCAAATGGGGTCATCACTGAGATTGCCTTGATCACACCGCTGATAATCGTTGACTTCCATGCCGAGGCAACCGCAGAAAAAAAGGCGATGGCGTACTTCCTTGACGGTCGGGTTTCAGCGATTCTCGGCACCCACACCCATATCCAGACCGCTGACGAACAAATCCTCGCCAACGGCACCGCCTACATCACCGATGTTGGTATGTGCGGTGCCTTTGACTCTATACTGGGAATGAAAAAAGACCTGTCGCTGCGCCGGATGATTGAGCAGGTGCCGGTGCGACTGCAACCTGCCTGTGATGACATCCGGATTAACGGCGTGCTGATTGAAATTAACCACGACACCGGACGTGCCGAAAAAATCGCGCGCCTGCACCGCGCCCTTGATTAATCAGGTACCGACTATTTAACCCGCACGCTTCAGGAGTGGTTTAAGGAACTTGCCGGTCCAGGACTGACGACATCTTGCCACATCCTCCGGTGTCCCGGCACACACTATCTGTCCACCACCATCCCCGCCCTCGGGACCGAGGTCAATAACCCAGTCGGCACACTTGATTACCTCCAGGTTGTGCTCAATTACCACCATCGTGTTTCCCCGTGCCACCAGCCGGTCAAGGACACCTAAAAGCAACCGCACATCCTCAAAGTGCAGACCGGTGGTTGGTTCATCCAGCAGGTAAAGCGTGCGACCGGTGGCGATTTTGGACAGTTCCCGCGCCAGTTTTATCCGCTGCGCCTCGCCACCGGAGAGGGTTGGTGCCGGCTGCCCCAGTTTTATGTACCCCAGCCCGACCTCTTTCAGTAATTTTAACTTCCTTTCAATCGGCGGAATATTAACAAAGAACTCATAAGCCTCGTCAACACTCATATCCAGCACATCACTGATACTTTTCCCCTTATACTTCACATCCAGCGTCTCACGATTGTACCGCCGTCCCTTACACACATCGCAGGTAACATACACATCAGGCAGAAAATGCATCTCCACCCTGATTATCCCATCACCGGCGCACGCCTCACATCTACCACCGCGCACATTAAAGGAAAAGCGCCCGGGTTTATACCCCCGCACCCGTGCCTCTGGTGTTCGGGCAAACAACTCCCGAATCGGGGTAAAGGTGTTGGTGTAGGTAGCCGGATTGGAACGCGGCGTCCGACCGATCGGTGACTGGTCAATATTCACAACCTTATCAATCTTCTCCAGTCCTGCTATCCGGCGATGGACACCGGGCTTTTCCGGTGCACCGTAAAAATGGCGTGCCAGTGCCCGATAAAGGATATCGGTAATCAGGGTGCTTTTGCCCGAACCGGACACGCCGGTAATACAGACAAAAAGCCCGAGCGGGATGTCAACATCAATATTTTTCAGATTGTTCTCCCGGCACCCTTCAACTCGCAGATAACCCAGCGCTGGTTTTCTTCGCTCCTGGGGCAGTTCAATCCGGCGTCTGCCCGCCAGATAGGCGCCGGTCAACGACTCCGGACAGGCTTTGATATCTTCAGGTTTTCCCTGCGCCACAACCCGTCCTCCGGCTGCCCCGGCACCCGGACCAAGGTCAATGACCCAGTCGGCGGACAGTATCGTCTCCTCATCGTGCTCCACCACAATCACCGTATTCCCCAGGTCGCGCAACCCCTGTAAAGTTGCCAGTAACTTGCGATTGTCGCGCTGGTGCAATCCGATTGATGGCTCGTCAAGGATGTAAACCACCCCTACCAGTCCTGACCCGATCTGCGTCGCCAGCCTTACCCGCTGCGCCTCGCCACCGCCCAGACTCTCGGTGGTTCGGTCAAGGGTCAGGTAATCCAGCCCCACCGCCTCCAGAAAACCCAGTCGCCGGCGCAGTTCCTTAATCACCTCCCGGGCGATCGTCTCCTCCTTCTTTTCCAGCCGCAACTCGTTAAAGAAGCGATACGCCTCCCGCACCGAAAAACGGCTGATCTCAACGATATTGTAACCGGCGATGCGCACCGCCAGTGCCTCGGGTTTTAACCTGGTGCCGTTACACTTCGGACAGGGCAACACCGACATAAACCGCTCCACCCACTCCCTTCGGGCATCAGACTCGGTCTCCTGATAAACCCGCATCAGATAGGGCACCAGTCCCTCATACCGGTCCTCCCAGGAATACTCCCAGCGGTCATCCTCGTATTTAAACTGCAACTCCTCCTCACTGCCGTAGAGAATCACCCGCCTTGCCACCTCGGGCAGTTCCTTCCACGGTGTGTTCAACTTAAAGTGGTATCTCTTTGCCAGCGCCTCCAGTTTACTCAGAAACCAGCCGCTCCGCTCCCTCGCTTCCCCCCAGGGTGCGATCGCACCACCAAGCACCGAAAGGTTGGGGTCAATCACCAGCCGGTCCGGATCAATCTCCATCTTTGTCCCCAGACCATGACACTCCGGACAGGCACCGTAAGGAGAATTAAAAGAAAACAGCCGGGGTGAAATCTCCTCAAACGAAAAGCCACACTCAACGCAGGCAAAGGCGGTAGAAAATATCCTCTCCTCGGTCTTCCCTTTAGCCGGAGAAACCAGGACAATACACCTTCCCTGTCCCTCCCGGATTGCCAGTTCTATTGAATCTGCCAGCCGCTTTCTCGTCTCCGGACGCACGGTCAGACGGTCAATCACCAGTTCAATATTATGCTTCTTGTACTTCTCCAGCACCGGCACCTCGTCAATCTCATAAATCTCGCCATCCACCCTTACCCGGATATAACCCCGGCGCTTTGCCTGACTCAAAAGTTCCCGATACTCCCCCTTTCTGCCTCTTACCAGCGGTGCCATAACCACCAGCCCGGTGCCTTCCGGCTCGGCAAGCAGGCTATCCACGATCTGGTCTGTGGTCTGGGAACTTATCGGCTTATTACACCCGGGACAGAAAGGCTTCCCCACCCGGGCAAACAAAAGGCGGAGATAGTCATAAATCTCGGTTGTTGTCCCAACGGTTGAGCGGGGATTTCGG
Source organism: uncultured bacterium (assembly GCA_937139435.1). Classification (GTDB taxonomy): domain Bacteria; phylum Hydrothermota; class Tepidihabitantia; order Tepidihabitantales; family Tepidihabitantaceae; genus Tepidihabitans. Next base: position 5,615 of record CAKZPX010000096.1, on the reverse strand, counting down.
GCACTGGTGCGCTGCTCAATGGCAATCGCTGGTGACAACCCGGTAATCTGGTCACAATTCGGTTTCTCCAGCATACCAAGAAACTGCCGGGCATAGGCGGACAGCGACTCAATATACCGCCTCTGCCCCTCAGCGTAAATGGTGTCAAACGCCAGCGACGACTTCCCAGAACCAGAGATGCCGGTTATCACCACCAGTTTATTCCTCGGGATATCAATACTGATATTCTTCAGGTTGTGCTCTCTTGCCCCGCTAACTGAAATTACATCATCAGGCATCTGGAAATAAAATTATATCCCTGTCACCTGTCCCGGTCAACAGAAATTCCTGATTACACCCGGACACAACCCTGATCAAGAAAAACACCGTACTCAATCCAGATAGCATCCGATTAGCCACCGGAGTAAAATCTCCGCTGTAACAACCGCTGATACCGATATCGTAACCGGTGTAATAAAGGATACCGGTAATAACAGTTTAAAATCCAGATTGAATTGCCCGCTTAAACCCGAAATTAAATCAGCGGTTGTGTTTCGGGTAACCCCCCCATACTATCCCGGGGATAACCCCGGGGTTACCCCCCAGCCTGCCCCATTTTGACAATTCTGCAGCGCCTTATTTTGCTATAACTTCTTTTAAATAAATATGTTATACAATGCATCCACCACTTGCAACCACACTGGTTCCGTTAAAAACACCGTTCTGGCAACTCTAATATTCTAATGGCTTCATTTTCCTGTCGGTATAACCTAACCACACTCAAACACCTTCTTTCTTTCACTTTGTTGTTTCGCTTGCATATCCCGCCTTTTCCGGTAATATTAAGATAATGAGTGGTGCGGAGATTCCCCAACCAGTAAACCAGCCCGAGAATAAGACCGATGCTGAACAGCGCTCCGGTGCGGTCAATCGCCAGTTATTCCAGGAGGCGCTGACCGCCTTTTACCGAGAAGACGACGAAACCGCTCTGGAACTATTTCTTACCATCCTTGAGACCAACCCCGATAACCTCCGCTGTCACTACCTTGCTGCCCTCACCGCAGCCAACCTCGCTGATGAAGAAACCATGGAACAGGTGTGCCGTAATGTCCGGCGTCTCGCCACCCGCCATCCCTACACTGTTGGCTGCGAGGCGGTGCGGGCATTATTCTTTGCCAACTACGAACGCGCCGAGCACCTTTTTAACCTTGCCCTTCGTTCCCTTCCCGATGACATTGACCTCAACCTCGGTCTGGGCATCCTCTACGACCACATGGGCGCGGAGGAAAAAAGCGCCGAAGTTTACCGCCGGGTGCTGGAAATATCACCAGACATCATCCGGGCACGGATATGGCTGGGCATCAGTTATGCGCTGAGCGGCGAATATGTCAATGCCCTGGCGCAATACGAGTATGCCAAGCGTCTGGACCCGACCGTAGAAAATCCGCACCAACACCTTGGTCGTGACTATTATACCGAGGGAATATTTGATGAGGCGGCGAGGGAATTTGCCCGGGCGATTGCCGAAGAACCAGAACAGCCCACCGCCTATTTCTATCTGATGGAATGCTATAAACGACTCGGATTGATCGACGACGCCATTGACGTCTATGAGACTATCAAAAGCCGGTTTAACCACCAACCTGAAATCCTCAGCGAACTCTTTGAACACTTCCGGATGTTTTCGGAAGCAATTCCTTACCTGGAACAACTGGTGGCAAGGGCACCTCAAGACCAGGAACTGCTTATTCGCCTTGCCGGCGCCTATCAGGAGGTTGGAAAAATCACCGATGCCGTTCAGGCGGTTAAGCGTGCTGTCACCCAGGATCCGGAAAATGCCAGTTACTGGAGAATGCTGGCTGAACTACATTACCACCTGGGCGAATACCAGTATACAATCGCCGCTGCAGAACGAGCAATACAGATAAACCCTCATGAGGAAGAGGCGTACGCCGTGCTTGCCGATGCCCTGCTTTTCCTCGGCAAGACCGAAGAAGCGGAAAATGTTGCCCGTCAGCGGGAAAAAATCCGTGATGAATCCTGGCGTCGTTACCAGCAAAAGTTCTCCGGTCAGGATTTAGAAGAAGACCCTTAATTATCTAAAACCCAACCGGCATACAGCAGAAACAAAACCAGGATTAAAATTGCCCTGCTTGGTATCCAGGTCTCCGTTGCTGTATGTAAAGCGCATACAGCACCTCCGGGGGTTCCGCGGGAATTGGTTCTCCATGCTGTTCATTAACCGCCCGCTTTACCTTCTCATAACGCTCCCTGCTACCAGCAGTTGCTAAAACAAATCCTCAATCGCCCACAAGTAACTGATAATATTAACCCCCCTCCTGCCCGTGAGTCATAGATCATTTAGAAATGCTTGTCAATCAACAAACGCCAAAAGGGATTTACTCTATTGTCTTCCTGAATGTTTTTGTGTATAATATTATTGGGGGTGATATATGAGGGGTGAAACAAGGCATCACTATTCGGACAAGCAGCAGCAACGCCGGGAAAGAGCGAAAAGAAAGACCATTGGCATTATTGGCTTATTGCCGGTCACAATGCTACCAAAGGAGTTTGAGTTTGCTCTGGTGAGAGGAAAAGAAAAAGTCATCCGCAGAAAAAGAGCGCGCGAGTGGTCTAACGACGACCCCACAGGTCAAACCGCGCCGTCCGCTCCAGCGATTCCGGCAGACCAGGAAACAGGTCTAAGGCGGTAAGTTTTTCCACCGAATCCACACTGACCAGAAATTTCGGCAAGTCTCGACCGGTGCGCCGGATGGAGTCGTTAGGCACAATAAAGGCAAGCACCTCCGGCGGGCGCCGGCGCCCAGCCACACAGTAAGTGGCATGGGGTATGGGAATGTTATGTGTGCCCAGCCAGAAGGTGTCATGGTTCGGATAAAAAAGCGGTCCCACCACCACCCAGACGGTATCATTCCTTCCTGCCCAGCGTCGTATTTTATCCTCCAATGCTGACCAGATAAACCGGTTGGTATTGGCAAACTGCGGAATAATATTGGTCAAAAAATAGGTCTCCTTCTGTGCCGCACGACCAAACACCTTGATTGCCGCGTCCGGTGCCAGGTGACCTTTATCAATCTTATATCTAATAAATACAGGAATACTGTCATAGCAGGCAGGAAAACCTGCTTCGGATTTTCTTAACCGAATGGTATCAGGCATAAACCTGCCTTTGTAACGCGGCAGACTGGCGTTTGGTGTCCAGAAGTAACAATAGGCAACCCAAAGGGAAAGTTTTACCTGTGGTAGATAACCACATTCAAACGCCTGATAGGTAACAACCTTTAATCCGGACTTCTTTGCCCGGGGTCTTTTCCAGGGGTGAAACTCAAAACCAGCGTCATGGGCAAAAGTGAGCACCACAATCAGAAAGAAAAGGACATCGCGCAGGATTCCCATATTAAGACGGTTGAATGATGTTAATTATCTCTGCATATATGTCAAATAGCAGGATGGCACCATTTTTATTTTAATTAGAACCACCAAAAGGGGATATTTTCTGGTTTTACCATGTATCTGGTGTGTGTCTTGTTAACCTGCACAATAGCATATAGTTATAAACACTTTCATCTCGCCGTGAAGGTATAGTCCGGGGTTTTCACTGCTAATTGACTGAACAGTTATTCAGGCTAAAATTTAAGAAATTAAAAAGATAAACGAAAGGAGTGCAATGTGAAAACTCAGGAACATATCAATCTGGTAGAAAATTTTGCCGCCCATAATTATCATCCCCTTCCGGTTGTCCTTGTCCGTGGCGAAGGTGTCTGGGTAGAGGATGTTGAGGGGAAAAGATATCTTGATATGCTCTCGGCTTATTCTGCATTAAATCAGGGACACCGCCATCCCCGAATAATCCAGGCATTACAGGAACAGGTGAACCGGTTGTGTCTTACCTCCCGGGCGTTCCATAACGACCAGTTAGGACCATTCTGCCAGTTGCTGTGCACCATCACCGGTCAGGAACAGGCGCTTTTAATGAACTCCGGTGCCGAGGGGGTAGAGACCGCAATTAAATGCGCCCGCCGCTGGGGCTACACAAAAAAGAATGTCCAGCCCGACCACGCCGAGATTATCGTCTGCGCCAACAATTTTCACGGGCGGACAATCACAATTATCAGTTTCTCGTCCGAACCACTCTATAAAGACGGCTTTGGTCCATTTACTCCAGGATTTAAAGTTATTCCCTACGATGACATACCGGCACTCGCCAGCGCGATAAACGAAAATACGGTTGGCTTTCTTGTTGAACCGATTCAGGGTGAGGGTGGTATCATTGTGCCCAAACCGGGCTATATAAAACAGGCACAGGAACTGTGTCGGAAGCACCGGATGCTTTTTATCCTGGATGAAATCCAGACCGGACTGGGTAGGACCGGGAAACTGTTCTGTTATCAGTATGAAGATGTGAAACCGGACCTGTTAATCCTGGGCAAGGCGCTCGGTGGCGGTTGTATACCGGTATCAGCGGTTCTGGGTTCAAAAGAGGTTATGAGCGCATTTGTTCCGGGTAATCACGGCTCAACATTTGGCGGCAATCCGCTTGCCTGTGCGGTTGGTCGGGCAGCGGTGGCGGTAATTATAGATGAAAAACTGCCCGAGCGCTCTGCGGAACTGGGCGCCTATTTCAAAAAAGAACTGGAAAATATAAACTCTCCCCTGGTTGCTGAGATTCGGGGCAAGGGCTTGTTTATCGGTGTGGAACTGAAACCTGATGCCGGTCCAGCCCGTGGCTACTGCGCGAAACTCCTCCAAGAGGGGATACTGGCAAAAGATACACACGAAAAGGTCATTCGGTTTGCACCACCGCTGGTAATACAAAAGTCCGAGATTGACTGGGCAGTGGAACGTATCGCCCGGGTTCTTAAATGAAATACCAGTCAGAAACAAAGGCATCAACTTATGCTGCGTCTGCTCTCCCTCTCCACACCGACTGACCTCAACGAAGAACTGGCACGCATCGGCGTTGACCAGACTGCCTGGGATATATTTCTTAAGAAAAAGGACACCCTGACGATAAAAATCCCTGAACTGTCAGTTGCTGGCGCCAATATCCTGAAACAGACCGCGCTTGCCATTGGTGCGGACTGTGCGGTGCACCGGTCGGTTATATCCGGCAGGGTAAAGAAAAGCGACTGCCTCCTGTTTGCCAACCTCCGGCAGATTGAAGCGCTCTGTCAGCGTTTAGCACACCAGCCCGCCTGCGTCCGGAAAATTGTTCCCGATCTCACCAACCTTATAAACACCGTTATTCACTCCGACCATAAACTGAATATCGGAGGCAAAAACTTTGCCCTGGGAAAAAGAACCTACCTGATGGGCATACTTAATGTTACACCGGACTCGTTTTATGATGGCGGCAGATACCTTGACCCGGAACTGGCATCTGCCCGGGCAGCACAACTGGTAGAAGATGGTGCGGATATAATCGACATCGGCGCCGAATCCACCCGTCCTGGTTCTAAACCGGTGCCACCAGCAGAGCAACTTAAACGCCTTATCCCGGTGCTGAAAAATGTGCGCAAACAGGTGCGGGTCCCCATTTCCATTGACACCACCAGCGCCCGGGTCGCCAGCATCACCCTGAACGAGGGCGCCGATATGATTAACGACATCTCCGG
>CAKZPX010000095.1 GCA_937139435.1 uncultured bacterium | reverse complement strand
GAGCCCGAAGGCAACGGCACCTAAAGCCGTTTTTCTTCTGGTAGTTTTTTAGGCTCTTAATCTCCAAGATAATATCTAATGATTGGTAACTTTCGGGTGAGTTTTTATTTACTGATAAAAATGGCGTCGGGAGCAGGGAAACAAGGGGGTTTTTGGTGGGTTGGGAAGGAGGGATACCTGCTCCCGACAAATTACTTAAATCTCCAAATTGTAAAAGTTATGTACTGACCACAACTTCACCGTCCACGACCGATATCGTAATCGTTTCCGGTCGTCGCTCCAGAATCAGCTGTGCCAGCTGATTCTCAATCCGGTGTTGGATTACTCGTTTTAGTGGCCTTGCCCCAAATTCCGGGTCGTAGCCTTCCTTCGCGAGCACATCCTCCACGCCCGGTTTAATTATAACATCAATACCCTCCTCTGTCAACTGATTCTTTAGTCTGGTCAGTTGCAGGTCAACAATCCTTCTGATTTCCTCCCGAGTCAGCGGTTTGAAGATGACGATTTCGTCAACGCGGTTGAGAAATTCCGGTCGGAAGTGCCGGCGCAGGAGTGCCATAAGTTCTTCACGGTCAAATCTGCCGTCGCGGGAGAGCTCGGTGCCCAGATTGGAGGTCATAATGATTACGGTGTTTTTGAAGTTAACCACCCGACCATGACCATCGGTAAGCCGACCGTCGTCAAGAATCTGCAGCAGGATGTTAAACACATCCGGATGTGCCTTCTCAATTTCGTCCAGAAGCACCACCCGGTAGGGACGCCGGCGCACCGCCTCGGTTAACTGGCCACCTTCTTCAAAGCCCACATAGCCTGGTGGTGCGCCAATGAGGCGGGAGACGGTGTGCTTTTCCATATACTCGGACATATCCAGCCGAACCAGGGCGTCCTCGCTATCAAAAAGCACCTGTGCCAGTGTCTTTGCCAGCTCGGTTTTGCCAACACCGGTCGGACCGAGGAAGATAAATGAGCCGATGGGTTTTTTCCTTTCCGCAATTCCGGCCCGTGCCCGGCGGATGGCGTTTGCCACCGCACTTACCGCTTCATCCTGACCGATGACCCGTTTGTGAATCTCATCTTCCAGACGGAGGAGTTTTTCCCTTTCCGATTCTAAAAGGTTCTTCACCGGGATACCGGTCCATTTTGCCACCACCTCGGCGATATCCTCTTCGGTTACCTCCTCGCGTAACAGACGGGGCTGGGTGGCGGTTTTGTCCATCGCGGCGAGCTCCTTTTTCAGTTGCAGGAGTTTGCCGTATTCCAGTTCTGCGGCACGGTTGAGGTCGTATTTGCGTTTTGCCAGTTCTATCTCGTGCTGGACGTGCTCAATCTCCTCCTTTAACTGCCGGCGCCGTTCCACCACGCGGCGTTCCTGTTCCCAGAGAGCGGTCAGGCGTGCCTGCTCTTCTTTCAGGTTGGCAATCTCCTTTTCAATCTCTGCCCGTCGTGTCTGTGCCGCCTCGTCAACCTCGCGCTGGAGCGACAGTTTTTCCATCTCCAGCTGGAGGATTTTGCGGTCAACCTCGTCCAGTTCCACCGGTTTGGAGGTGATCTCCATCTTTAATTTTGCCGCCGCCTCATCAACCAGATCAATCGCCTTATCTGGCAGGTAGCGGTCAGAGATGTAGCGATTGGAGAGCAGGGCAGCAGCAACCAGGGCACTGTCGTTGATCCGGACACCGTGATGCACCTCATAGCGCTCTTTTAATCCGCGCAGGATGGAGATAGTTTCCTCCACGGTGGGCTGGTCAACAAACACCGGCTGGAAGCGCCTTTCCAGCGCCTTGTCCTTTTCTATGTACTGCCGGTATTCATCAAGGGTGGTGGCGCCGATACAGCGCAACTCACCCCGTGCCAGCATCGGCTTTAAGAGGTTACCGGCATCAATCGCACCCTCTGCTTTGCCCGCGCCGACAACAAGGTGCAGTTCGTCAATAAACAAAATTATTCTGCCGTCCGAGGCAGCGACCTCTTTCA
>CAKZPX010000094.1 GCA_937139435.1 uncultured bacterium | reverse complement strand
ATTTCTAACTTCATTATTATGTATAAGTTGAATTATTGAGTCAGAAAGTGCTTTAATATCACCCGGAGGAAAAAGGACGCCATCCACGCCATTCTGAATTGTTTCGTCATAGCCGGGTATGCGGGACGCTACAACCGGAACACCGCATGCCATCGCCTCGAGAAGAACCACCCCCTGGGTTTCTCCCCCCAGTGCCGATGAACAGTAGACATCGCAACCGCAATAGTAGTGTGGAATATCACTTTGTTTTACCGCACCTACGAATTGAACTATTTGATTTAGCCCCAGTTTTTCCACTAACGCCCGACTTGTTGTTTCCATTGTCCCGCTGCCCACAACTACAACCTTTATATTGGGAATCGCCTTCTGGACTAACGGGATTGCACGAATTAGAACTTCTATTCCTTTACGTTTATCAAGTCGTCCAAGAAACAAAATTGTGGGTGCATTAGTTTTTCTTTGTGGAAGAGGGGCAAGTCCTGGACGAAATTGTTTTAAGTCAATACCAGATGGAATGATTCGATATTTTCCCGGGATGTATGGCTCTATAGCAGAACGGGCACGTTGCGAAATGGCGATTAGTCCGTGAATTTTCTTTATATGGTTGCGAAAGATTAAGCGATAGAGCGTGCTGCCTTTTGAGTGAATACGGAATCCGGCGGTAAGGAAGGTAATGACGTTAATGGCATTGCTGTAATGAATTGCCCAGTAGGATATTTCGGGCCAGAAGACCCCGTGACAGTGAATAATGTCAAATCTATTTGTGCGAATAAATTTTGCCACCTGGGATGGAATTTTTAATCCCACCGGTAAAGTGGCGTATGATCGATTAAGCGGAACAAGCAGAGCCCGTCCGATGCGATAAACGGGTATTTCTTTAGTAGGATCCTCTGCCAGATGTTCAAATTTAGGGAATCGCGTTGTAAGAATAGTAACGTTATGCCCTAAATTTTTTAAATTAAGTGCCAGATTATTAACATGTTCACTTACGCCTGATGGATAGGGGCGATAGGCAGCTGATACAATCAGGATGCGGAGTGGATTATTCAAGGACCTCTCGGTAAACTGCTTCAATTCTTTTGCCTATTCTTTTCCAATCAAACTCTTCTGCTCGAATTCGCGCGTTCCGTCCCAGATATTCCTGATAATCCTTTGAGTTAATCACTGCAACAATTGCCTGAGCAAGTGCCCGATAATCTCCCGGGGGAATAAGAATTCCATTTATCCCGTTAGTAATTATTTCATTATATCCGGTGATATTTGATGCTATGATAGGACGTGCACAGGACATCGCTTCAATTATTACTATTCCCATTGCTTCAGGCTTAATCGTTGGAGCAACATACACTGTTGCACTGGTATAGTACGCTGCCAGTTGGTCATTAGTAACAGGTCCAACAAAATTAATACAATCATTGAGTCCCAGTTTATAAGCCAAATTACTATAATACTTTTCCAGCGGACCAAATCCTACCACTATTAATTTTAGATCAGGGATCTCTTTTTTAACTATCCCTAGAACTTTCAACAAAATTTCCAGCCCCTTGCGTTTTTCTAATCTCCCGACAAAAAGAATATTAGGGGTGCTGTTTGCAACCGCTGGTGGCACATTAGGACGAAATTTGTTTGTGTCCACGCCGTTAGGAATAATATAAAAATCACCCGGGAAAAACGTTTCTGCCCAGCGTTTGCATACATGAGAAACGGCGATCTTTGCTCTGTTTTTTTTTACCACACAGTGAAAAAGGCGCTGAAATGTTTTACCAATATATCTGGGTAAACGAGGGGTCACAGCGTGAAATGTAATTACGAAAGGACTATCGGTATAACGGGCTGCCCAGTAGGCAAGTTCTGGTGGAAATATTCCGTGACAGTGAATAACATCAAAATCGTGTTGCCGGAAAAAGGATTTGACATTTTCTGCAAGTCGGAAAGCAACCGGCAGTGTAAATTCTCCTTGGGCAAATCGGATTCGCAAACCTCGTCCGAGTCTGGTTAATGAACCGGAATCTTCTTTGCAATCTAAGTGATAGTTGGTGCTTAAAATGTGAACTTCATGCCCAAGATATTTCAATTGCTGAGCAAGATGGTAAACATGTTCGCCAACTCCAGAAATGTAAGGGCGGTAAGCGCTGGAAACCAGACAAACCCGCATTTATCCTGTATGCCCGAATCCCTGCTGCCCTCTTTTAGTTCCCGAGATGGTATCGCACTCTTTTAGTTCTATTGCTAGGTTTTTTGCGAAGACGATTTGGGCTATCCGGTCCCCTGGTTTTATAATAAAATCTTGGTTAGAAATATTAAATAAGATAACTTTAATTTCACCACGGTAGTCGGGGTCAATAGTTCCCGGACTGTTTAGAATACCTATACCGTGATGAAATGCCCATCCGGAACGCGCCCGGATTTGTCCTTCTATGCCCGGCGGTATTTCTAATGCGATACCTGTTCCTACAACCCCGAAGCCATGGGCAGGAATTACCGCTCTTTCAGCTGCGCAGATGTCAAATCCTACCGCTCCTGGTGTTGCCCGATAAGGTAAAGAAACATTTTTTTTCAGTCGCAGTACTTTTATTTTTATCATTGCCACCCTGCCTTAAAAACCAGCCACTGATCCGGATACATTGCGATGGTCCGGTTCAATTCCTGAGCCACCAAATTAGTTAGATTGATGATGTCGGTCTCCTGGTCACCAGATGGCTTAAATTCAAGGGGTCCATAAATTACACCCCGGTAGGGGGGGCGGTTGCGTTTCTTCTGTCTGACAAAATAGCCGACTAAGATGGGTATATTGTACCGTAGGGAGTAAACCGCGGGTCCCCTAGGAAAAGACCTCCGGGCATCAAATGAACGACACAGTATCCCTCTGCCGGTTAAATCCCGGTCAGCAACCAGGGCGACTATCCGTCGTTTCAATAGCGCCCGAATGATACGATGTCTTTCGGGAATAGGTATTGTCTCCATAGCGCAGGCGCTACGATAACGATTAAATGTCTTCATCCACCCCCCGGGAACAGGTTCTACTACCGCAGACAAGGGGTATCCTAAAGCAGACAGGAAAACACCTGCCAGATCCCAGTTGCCAATGTGCCCGGTAACAAGAATTGCTCCCTTACCCTGCGCAAGGGTCGCATTTAAATTCTTTGGATTTAACTCTCCAAGAATAGCCACGCGTTTTTTCATCATTGGAATACGGAGTAAATCAGCATAGAAAATAGCCAGGTTCCTGAACGCCTGAAGCGCTGTTTTTCTGAGTATTTCATCCGGGGTATTCGTACCGAGAATGTGACGGTAATTTTCAATCAGCCGGGAGCGTTGCCGGGAGTTAAGGAAAAAGAAAATCGTTCCTAAAATATATGCTATTAATACAACCAGAAATCGAGGAAGAATAAACTGCCATAATGTGCCAACAGGCATTAACCACGTAAGTGGCGATTTACCCCTTCTTCTCAATAAACACCCCTCGTTCGGAAGCAGCTTTAGCCAGTTTGTCCGTAGACTCGTTCTCATTTCTGGAAACCAGTTTGATTTGAACATGGGGTATCTTTTTAAGGGCATCTGAGATATAGCTATGAAGTTTTTTCAACTTCTCGTCCCGGACACGATACTTTCCCATTAACTGATAATAAACAAGTTCTGAGTCTGTTTGAATAACAACCGGATGCGGAGCGAGAGATTTAACCTCTTTTAATGCGAAGGCAATCGCTTCATATTCTGCCTGATTGTTCGTTTTCAATCCAATAAAACGGCTTATTTCTTTTACTACCGTTTTATCTGGTGCCAAAATTCTAATTCCTATACCCGCTGGACCGGGATTATAACGTGATGAACCATCAACTTCAACTACATAACTGCTTTTTGTTATTTCCGGCGTTTTTTCGGGGAAAACTCTCAACTTTCAGTTTCTTCTCTCTTCGTTTTGGCGGGAAGCATGATTCTGCCGCAGGTCTCACACAGGTACAGTTTATCTTCGCGCTGAATTTCAAGCAACCGCTGGGGCGGAATCGGGCTGAGGCAACCATTACATCTACCCTGGTCAGTAGTAGCAATTGCCACCCCACCTTTACTTTTGCGAATCCGTTCGTAACGTTGCAAAAGTTCACGGGGGAGAGCTTGTAATAATTCGTTGCGGTGCCTTTCCTGATCTGCTAGCGCCAAT
>CAKZPX010000093.1 GCA_937139435.1 uncultured bacterium | reverse complement strand
AAAAGCCCATGTTAACGCAATAAATTGGGGTTTAGTGCTACCGCCTGTTCCAGCGCCTCCACCGCCTTGTTTTTCTGTCCCTTATCCCGGTAGGCGATGCCGAGGTTGTACCAGGCGCCAGCATGTTTGGGATTAAGTTTTATCGCCTTCTGATAGCAATTGATGGCATTATCCAGGTCCTTGCCTTCGTAATAAGCACGTCCTAAGTTGTAATAAGCGGAGACAAGGTTTGGGTCATGCTTTATCGCCTCCCGATACCAGCGAATAGAATCCTGCACTTTTCCCTGCTCTAAATAGATATTACCCAGCGCCAGATAAGCAGGGCAATATTCGGGGTTGATCTCAATTGTCATCTGGAAAGCCGCTACCGCCTGTTCGGACATTCCCATTTTCTCGTAAGCGAGCCCCATATTGTACCAGGCTTCCGGAAACTTCGGACTGAGCTGTACCGCTTTCTTGTAAGAAATGATTGACTGGCGGTACTGGTTTGCCATTGCGTAGGCATTGCCCAGGATATGATGGATGGTGGCGGAATTGGGGGACAATTTCAAAGCTGATTCAAGGGTTTTTATTGCCTTATCCGGCAGATTCTTTCTCATATAACACACCGCCATATCCCGATAGGTTTCTGGTGAGTCAGGAAATAGTTCCAGTGCCCGTTGATAGTTCTCAATTGCCTTGTCCCAGAGTGCCTGAGAAAAACAGGTGTTCGCAATACTGGCATACACCAGTGCCATAAGGTCAGACAACTCCAGCCGTTTGCCGGAGATGATCGGAGTAAACGAAAGTGGTACCGGTGCACCCGGGTCCCAGTAGACACTCCGGTTGTTAATCAGCACCTCAATGCAGATGCTCTTAGAATCGTGGACATAGCGCACCGGAAAACCCAGTTTGCCAATTACGATACTGTCAATAACCGTCAGACCGATTATATTCCCGACGCCGGGGCGATTAGAGAGATAGGCGTCAATCACTTTCGTAAGGAGATAGCCGCTCGGTCCGGAAGAGAACCGGTGGGGTTTCATTTGCCACAACCGTTCCCTGATGCCCAGCAACAGCCGGAACTGGGGTTCAAATCCAGCCGGGCGACCATCAAGTTCAACCAGTTCCAGCACCCGGGCTACCTCAGGTGCCGATACCACCCGGTTGAAAAGCTCATCGAGTCGTTGTCCGTATTTTTCAAATTCCGCCCGGGCGCGTAACCCGGCAATGATCAGCATCCCGTAGGCGAGTGCTGATGCCGGTCCTAATTCCTGGGCGATGAGGTTTACCGATTCGAGCAGCTTTGTTGCCGATTCGGCGATGTGCCGGGGCTGAACACCGGGGCAGGAGTGGATTTCCGCAAACCGGCGCGCCTCAGAAGAGGGGATTATGCCAAGGGCGCGCTGGGTTAATTCCTCGCGTTCCTCACTCCGTAATTCCCGTTCCTTAAGTTGTTCCTGAACAAGCAGCGCTTCGGCATAGGAGCGATAAATCTCCAGTTCGCGCCGGAGCAGGTTAAGTTCCGAAAACGGAATTTTTATCCTGTAACTCGGGGGCTGGACACCGGGTGTTATATACTCGGTATTGACTCCTTCCCGCCAGGCATTGATACGGGACAGATGATAAGGTGGCAGACTCTTAGGATACCGCTGGGCACTTTGCTGCAGCAGAAATTCTACCGCTTGAATCGCCTCTTTCAGTCGTTGTGGACTGATTGATTTATTCACCATCAGAGTACCCCGTTAAAGCTAAAGTATATCATTAAAGCGTCAAGTGGTCAAGTTAAATTTTGCTGACCCCACTCCGAGAAGGTGTCAGCGGTGACTTTTCCTGATTTAAATGATTGCGAGTCGATGAGGTTTAACAGGAATCTGGTGTTGGTGAATATGCCGTTTATTATGGTTTCCGAGAGGGTGCGATGCAGTCGACGAATGCCTGATGCGCGGTCTGATGCCCAGGCAGATACGATTCCGAGACCCAGGTCGTAAAAAGGAAAAATCTCGGTGCCCGGGGTAAGGTAAGAGTCAACACGCACACCGGGTCCGGATGGCAGATGCAGTTCGGTTATCGTTCCGGGCGAGGGTTCAAAGTCCGCGTCCGGGTTTTCAGCGTAGATCTGGCAGCCAATCGCGTAATCAAATAGGGGTCGGGATAAAAACGATCTGCCCGGTTCCAGTCCGGTGAGAAGGCGTAACTGTTCCTGGACAATGTCAATGCCGTAACGGAGTTCGGTAAGGATATGAAACTCCGGTAACTGGTGCCGGAAACGGCAGAAGTAAACATTACCCGAATTGTCAATAAGGAACTCCACTGTCGCCACACCGGTGAAGTTCAATGCCTTTACCACTGCGTCTGCCCATTGCGCGATACTCTGGCGCTCCTGAGGTTTTAACCCGGTGCTGGGTGATTCGGCAATAAGGTTCTTGCCCTGCTTTTGAATTGAGATGTCCTGATCATCCCGGATGGTCAGGGTGCCGTTTCGGTCGCTGCTGACCAGTACTGCAACCTGCCGAGCAGCAGGGATGAATTTTTCTATGTAAACTGCGGGTGTGGTAACCCCACCGGTCAGATCAGCGTCAAATGTCGCCCGGGTTTCTGCCTGGCACAGCCGGAACTGGTTTTCAATGTCTTTTTCTTTCCAGACCAATCTGAGCTGGGTGGTGTTTTCCGCTACCGGTCGGACAACAACCGGGATACCGATCTCTTTGCTAACGTTGACCGCGTCCTGGGGGGT
>CAKZPX010000092.1 GCA_937139435.1 uncultured bacterium | reverse complement strand
TCCTGGTCAAGGATACTGATACCGGTTACTGACCGGATGGCAGTTACAATCTGTTCAATCACCTCCGATCTTCTACCTTCGCTAAAATTAGGGACACATTCAACAATCCTTCTCATTCCTGAACTCCTTTGCCAATTTAACTCATTTTCTATCTTAATCACCCGCTTATCGCTGTCAAATTAAGCCATCCCTCGCTATTGACAATCCTGATGGACAAAATTATCATAATTCTGATGGGTAAAAAGGTACCAGATGAAATTAAATTTGATGAAGACCTGCGTCCGGTTGAGTTTGAAGAACTGGAGAAACAGAAACGGCGCTACCGCAGCATCGGTAACTTCTTTGTAATTATTATTATCCTCGCGGCAATGGTGTGGCTGGGATTAAAATTTTACCAGCGCTGGCGCAATCGTCAGACACCCGGCGAAGAACCAGTTCCCACCCAGAACCTCTGGGTGCCAGGGATTGACTACCAGCCCCAGAAAGAAGAAGGCAATTAGAACCAGCCCCTATTTGTCTGACCAGATACCAATCCGGCAACCGCACGGGTCACGAAAATCGGCATAATAGCCATAACCGCCACCAATCTCTGTTTTAGGTTTCTCTATCTTTCCGCCCAGTTCCTCAACCCGCCGGAGTGTTGCGGTAATATCCGCCACCTTGATATACACCTTTATGCAGGGTTGGGGCATTGCCGCAACCTGAAAAATCCCGCCTCCGATACCATCCTCAACATCAAACATAATATAATCCGGACCCGAATCGGTCATCTTCCAGCCGAAAAGCCGAGTATAAAAATCCCCTGACCGCTGTAAATCGGTGGACGGGATTTCCCAGTAAACCAGATTATGCATGATTAACCCTCCTCTCGTTTATACACCATCCTGCCCTGCCGGAAAACCATCCGCACCGGATTGTGTCCCAGCCGGTAAATCAGGTGTCGGTAGTCCGGCACATCGGTAATAACAATGTCTGCGGGCGCACCAGGGAACAATGTGCCATACCCGGCAGGCAATCGTAACGCCCGGGCAGCATTGACCGTTATACCCCGTAACGCCTCAACAATTGTTAACCCGTAATAGATACAGCCCAACTGAGCGGTCAACGGCTGTGCCAGAACTGGTGACGAGCCAGGGTTGAAATCAGTGCCCAGCGCGATTGTCATACCCAGTTCCCGCATCCTTGCCACCGGTGGTTTATCCCTCTCCTGTAAAAAGAAACAGGTGCCGGGCAGAAGCACCGCAATCACCCCCTGTTCTACCATCATCCTTAATCCCTGCTCCGAAGGTTTAAGTAGATGACTGGCATAAACTGCCCCCACTTCCGCAGCAACCTCTGCTCCACCAGAACTCTCAATCTCATCGGCATGAATCACCGGTAACAGTCCGCATCTCTTTCCCGCCATTAGAATATCTCTACTCTCTCCAGCATTAAAGACAAAGTTCTCACAGAACACATCGCAGAACTTTGCCAGCCCGGCACGGGCAACCGCTGGTAGCATTGCTTCTTTTAACTCATTGATATAATCTGTTTTCTCTCTACCCCCGGGTACCGAATGAGCACCGAGAAATGTCGGCACAACCATTGCCAGCCCGCTTTCGCCAAGGCGGCGGGCAACCCGCAGGATCTTTAATTCCGTGGCGGTGTCCAGCCCGTAACCAGATTTCACCTCAACCGTGGTTGTCCCCCAGGAGACCATCTCTTTTAAGAAACCAAGCGCCCGCTGGTAAAGTTCCTCCTCATCGGCAGAACGGGTCGCATTAACGGTGGAAAGAATCCCGCCTCCCAGCGCCGCAATCTCCTTGTAGGTGGCACCGGCAAGCCGCAGCTCAAACTCCTCTGCCCGCCAGCCAGCAAACACCAGATGGGTGTGCGGGTCAATGAATCCAGGCATCACCACACAACCCTGACAGTCAATTTCCTTGCCTGCCGGCATGTCGGAAAGCACCTTTCCTTCCGCTTTGCCCACCACCAAAACCTTTCCCGCGCTCACCCGCACAAAACCATGTTCCACAACTCCCAGACCATTACTGTCCATCGTCAGAATCTGGGAGCAATTTCTCAGCAAGAAATCTTCTTTCGCCACCTGTTAACTATAACAGTTCCTGCCCGTTATGCAAGAACCAGCAACTATTGACACTACATAAAAATCTTTTATTACATTAGTAAGGTATTCTACAGTGCCAAACCAACCAGCAGATGCCACATAACCCGGTTTGACAATTGAAGATACCGTAATCCGTAAAGCGCTAAAAAAAGGAGCAACCATGAAGAGAGCCGCACTGATTGGTGCAATTCTAACACTCATCGTTGCATCCCAGTTGTTCGCGGGCAGTCCTGACCAGAGAATTAAAAAAATACTGGACGAGGCTGAGCTTAAGTACACAATTGACGATGACGGTGATTTCAAGATGGTTTTAGATATGGAAAACGGACGCTCGCAACTGTGTTATATCAACTCTAATGTCCAGGATTTCCAGTCCATGCAAATCCGTGAAATCTGGTCTCCTGGTTTTAAATCTGAAGGACCTCTTCCCGCTGCGGTTGCCAATCGTCTGCTTGAAGAAAGTCATAATAAAAAAATTGGTGCCTGGGAAACATGGGTTGGTTCTAATGGCAAAACCCGTATGGCTGTTTTCACCATTAAAGTTGACGCCGACTGCAGCCCAGCGAACCTGCTGATAGCTGTTCTGGGAGCGGTACAGGCCGCCGATAGCATGGAAAAGGAGATTACCGGAAAGGACGACTTTTAAACTGCTGATTGCTGGTAATTAATCCAGCAAAATCAGTTTTTTCACCTCTCTTACAACCGCCCCCCCACTGGTAATAAAGTAAACCCCGGGGGGCAATTTTTTCCCTTCATAGTTAGTGAAGTGCCACATTACCTTTCCTCGGTCCGGGACAGCAAACCGGCGCACCGTTCTGCCCGTCGCGTCGTAAATTTCTATCGTCGCCCTGGTAGCAACGTTGATTTCCAGGTAATCCGAACCACCCAACCGCACTGTGGCACCGGAAACCGAGAACAGCGAGTTATCAGAAATACCCTCTGC
>CAKZPX010000091.1 GCA_937139435.1 uncultured bacterium | reverse complement strand
ACTCCTTGATATGTTTCCTCAAACACCTCATATTGAAATGGTGGCAAAATTTACTCCGGTTGATAAATTTTAAACCCCATGGAAACTTTTAGCGGATTAATTGTCACAGAACCAAACAGTAACCCCATACCCGGGAAACTCGTTGTCGAGGGGGAAAAAATCGTCGCCTTGCTTCCGTTAAACTCGGTAAAAGAACGACACTACATTTTTCCAGGGTTCATTGACAGCCACACCCATCCGCTCGAAAATGGACTGCATCTCCTCTATCCCGACCTCTCTCATGCTAATTCTATTGCCCAGGTATTAGAACTTGTCGCAACCGGATTGACACAAATACCAGATACCCCGGTGTTTTTCTCCTTTAACCTTGAACCCGAGCGTTTAAAAGAGCACCGTTATCCTTATCGCCGGGAACTGGACAGATTAACTAAAGAAAAACCCGTTTTTATTTACCGGGTAGATGGTCATTCCGGAGTTGCCAACTCTAAAGCCATTGAGTATTTAGGAGAAAATCTTCCTCCGGGAGTAGAGTTTGACGGTGCCGGGAATCCTACTGGTGTCTTAAGGGCTGAGGCTTATGAAACGGTTTCTACCAGGCTTAAAAGACTTATTTCGCCCGATGTTATCCAGGAGGCGATCCGACTCACCGCTCAAGAGGCTTTGCGTAATGGTATAACCACCATTGGTGCCATGGTCGGTTCGGACGAACTCAGCGAAAAAGAATGGGCTGTGTTATTTGATGCCCTTGCCACCGCACCGATCCGCATGGTCGCTTATTTCCAAACCTGGAACGTTGAAACTGCCCGAAAGTTCCAGCTACCCCGAATCGGAGGCTGTCTTCTTCTGGACGGCTCCTTCGGCTCTCATACCGCTGCCATTTCTAAAGATTATTTTGACGCCCCGGACTATAACGGTATCTTGTATCACCAGGATGGTAAACTGGTTGAATTTCTCAAACAGGCGAATGAGTTCGGACTTCAGACCGCCTTTCATGCTATCGGTGACCGGGCTATTGAACAGTTGTTAAGGTGCCATCAACAGGTAAAATCGGACAAAAATCTTCGTCATCGAGTAGAACACGCCGAATTGCTATCAGCTGAATTAATTAAAAAGATTGCGGAATTAAAATTAATCCCGGTGGTGCAACCCGTATTTGAACAAATCTGGGGTGGACCAGAAAAGATGTATGCCCAGCGATTAGGAAAAAGATGGATGAATACCAATCCGTACCGATGGCTACTTGACAACGGCATAATTCTTGCTGGAGGCTCGGACGCACCGGTAACCCCACTGGACACCATCAGCGGGATAAAAGCAGCTATGAACCACCCCAATAGCCAGCAGCGAATCTCTGGTCCGGAGGCATTGGCACTATTTACTGTGCATGCCGCTTATTCCCTTAAGCTGGAAGACATTGCAGGAACACTGGCGCCGAAAATGCAGGCAGATTTTGTTTTTCTCGACGCTGACCCGAGGGAAAATTGTAACTGCCAGGTTCTTGCCACTTATGTTAAAGGAAAACTGATGTTCAAAAGTCAAAGGTTATTGTGAAAAATCAAGAAATTGCCCGAATACTGGAAAGAATAGCAGAGGCACTGGAACTGAAAGGAGAAACCGGGTTTCGAGTGCTTGCCTACCGAAAAGCCGCAAGGGTGTTAAGCGAATTAACCGAAGATGTAGAAGAATTAAACCGAGAAAATAGATTAGAATCAATACCGGGAATCGGCACCGGGATTGCCAAGAAGATTCAGGAATACCTCGCTACAGGTAAAATAAAAAAGTTAGAAGAGGTAACAAAGGGTATCGACCCGGAACTTTTCGCTTTGCTCAACATCCCAGGGATGGGCCCGAAAACAATAAAACTTCTTCACGAGCAACTGCAGGTAAATAACCTCCATGATCTGAAAAAGGTTCTGACTGACGGTTCGGCGGCACACCTCCCCGGCATGGGCAAAAAAAAGGTAAGCAACATCCTCAAAGGCATTGAAATCGCCGAGCATACCGGACAGAGGATGTATCTAAATGAGGCTTTTGAACTTGCTGAAAATATCATCCGGTATATGGAAGATACTGATGGGCTAAAAAAGATTACCTTTGCCGGTTCTCTCCGACGAGGAAAAGAGACCGTTGGTGATATTGACATTCTCGCTGTGGCAAAGAAACCTGAAGCGCTGGTAAAAAAATTTATCAATTATAAAGACACCCAACAAATACTTTCTGCTGGCGCAACCAGGGCAGCAATCCGGGTTATAACAAACTATGGCATACGCCAGGTGGACCTCCGGATTGTGGAAGAAAATGAATTCGGGGCGGCACTGCAATACTTTACCGGCTCGAAAAGTCACAACATCGCTATCAGAACAATGGCTCAAAAACAGGGATTAAAAATATCAGAATACGGGGTGTTCCGGGAAGAAAAAAGGATAGCAGGAAAAGATGAGGTTGAAGTATATCAAGCCCTGGGGCTTCCCTATATAGAACCGGAGCTACGAGAAGACCGGGGCGAAATAGAGGCAGCAAAAGAAGGACGGCTGCCTGATCTGATTCAAATCCATGACATTCGTTCCGATCTGCACCTCCATACTAACGCTTCGGATGGCGTTTCACGATTAGAAGAAATAATATCTGCCTGTAAAAACATTGGCTATTCTCATATAGCTATTGCCGAACACTCAATCTCAGCTGGATACGCCGGAGGGCTATCTGAGGAGGAACTTATGCGACGATGCGACGAGATTGATAAGATTAACGATAAATTATCCGGATTTCGGGTGCTAAAAGGCGCGGAAGTGGATATCACTCTTAACGGAGATTTAGATTACAGCGACAGAGCACTTGGTCGTTTAGATGTAGTTATTGCATCAATTCACCAGGGTTTTAATCGAGAGGTTACAAAAAGAATCTGCCAGGCAATTGAACATCCTTTGGTTCACATCATCGCTCACCCGAGCGGCAGACTCATCGACAAACGCCCGGGGTATACTGTTGATCTGGAAAAGGTAATTGAATGTGCGGCAAACTTTCGTAGGATACTGGAAATCAACGCATTTTATGAACGCTTGGACTTAAATGACATCTGGGCAAGAAAGGCAAAGGAGGCGGGAGTTCTGTTGGCAATCAACACCGATGCTCACGGAGTGGCTGATTTAGATTGGATGCGTTATGGAGTTATTACAGCACGACGCGCCTGGCTCGAGAAAGCAGATGTAATAAACTGCCTTACCCTTAATCAGCTTCTCAAACTATTAAGAGAAATAAAGCAGTACTAAAGTATATTCTCAGCTAACATTCATTT
>CAKZPX010000090.1 GCA_937139435.1 uncultured bacterium | reverse complement strand
ATTTGATTATGCGCTACTTGTTGTCTTCATCGGTTTTGCTTTAATGAACTGGGGCGGACCGAGTCGCACTCTCGGTCAGGCAATCTTCGGATTTGGTCTTGTCTTCTATTCGCTCAAGATCGTCCAGGGAGTAGCCGAACCTTTGCAGTTTGTTCCCCAGGTTCAGCGGGTGGTGACCTATGCGGCTCAATCGCCCGGGACCGCGTTTGTTTTTGCCCTGATTTTTACTGCGCTGGTTCGTTCCTCAGCCGCAACAATCGGAATTGTTGTTGGGCTTTCGTTTGCCGGGCTGGTAAAACTACCCGCAGCAATTCCTTTTTTACTCGGCGCCAATCTCGGCAGTGCGGCAAACGGCGTACTGGCAGCATGGCAGGGAACAACTGAAGCACGACGCATCGCCGCTGCCCAGGTCATCTTCAAAGGACTTATCGCCCTCATCGGTCTATTATTTCTGACACCGCTTACCCACCTCTTTTCCCGCACCGCCGGCTCTGTCACCCGTCAGATTGCCAACGCCCATACATTGATCAACCTCTGCGCCGCGGCTGTCTTTCTGCCGTTCCTGAATATCTACCAGAAACTGTTGCTGGTGATGTTCCCGGAAAAGGGAAGGGAAAAGAGAGGTGCGCTGTATCTCCAACCCGGTGCGCTGGCAGCGCCAGAACTGGCACTGGCACAGGTAACAAGAGAAATACTGCACATGGCAGAAGTGGTGCAGGAGATGTTTCATGATTTCATAGACGTTCTCCTGCGGGGAGACAAGGATGGCTGCCGACGCCTGGCAATGACCGACGACCAGGTTGACCGGATAGATGAGGAGATTATCGCCTATCTTGCCCGGCTTTACCAGGAGGAACTTAATCCTGATTTATCAAAAAGAGCGGTAACCCTTTTCTATCTCACCGAGGAACTTGAACTTATTGCCGATATCATCTCTAAAAACCTGGTAGGATATGTAAGAAAAAAGATCAACGAAAACCTGGCCTTCTCTGATGCTGGTGCTGATGACATCCGCACCTTTCACCAGGAGGTAAAGAAAACTATGGAACTGGCGATAGCGGTTATCACCACCGGTGACCGAAGTTTGGCAGCAGAACTTGCCCGCAGACGTAACTGGGGCGTGGAGCGGAAAAGGGAACTGCATAACCGTCATATTAACCGATTAAGCCAGGGGCTAAAGGAAACCCTGGACACATCAACAATCCACCTGGACCTGATTGCTGATCTGGAAAGGATCAACTTTCACCTGTCCCAGATTGGCGCAGCGGTCATCGGAAGCCGCTGGACCGGCGCTGCCGGAAAGCCCCAACCCGAACAACCTAATCCTGGAACCCGGGTTTAATCGCCATTGCACAAACGTTCCTCTATAAGCACCCGGAGACAAAGGGGGGATTAATTTTATCTCTTCCGCTCATTAGATTCCCGATGCAGTATCATAAAAAAAGGACCGCCCGTTCAGGGCGGTCAGACGCAGAGCCGCGACGCATATCACCCCCCACAAAAAGCCTCCCTACATCCATCTCATTCATATAAGCAAAAACCGTTCCCAGTTTATTTAAAATACTGTCGCACCGGAATTATTATATAACACATTGATTATCAATATAGTTATAACAACAAAACCATTTACTCTAACCGATGCGCCCAAAAGTTCTGTAGTAAAAATCAACTACTGTCTACTCTTTTTTCTACAATAACAGATTAGATGGGCTGGATTGGACCGGTTCAACCTGTACCATCTTGGCTTCTGCTGGCGAGTTAAAAATAGTCTGCTCATCAGCAGTGAAAAGCAAACGAAAACGCCAACCATTTAATCACTACGGTGTCGCCTTGCTCATAACTAATTCAAAACACGCTCGCACTCAAAGAAATCATATATTAAAAATTTGCCTCTCCAGTAGCGCTGGCATCTGGTTAGCCGGATAATTAACGGCTCTGCCGACAACGCCTGCGGTGTCTACAATGATACTCAAATCGGCCGGAGGATAGAATAGAGAAAACCTTGACAATTCTAATAATTTTATTATAATTATCTAACTCTGGCTCGGGTTACATCTGATAGAATTGTTAGAATAGTCATATTTTTTACCACGACAAAAGGAGGAGCAAATGGTAGAGCTGGCAGTTTTGTCGCCGCCAACTCGGTGTTTAAAGAACGGGTGGTGCAGTTCAAAACTTTCCGCAATTTCCTTTCTCCTCGCCGTTATTTTACTATCCACCGCACCGGCACAGGTTGATACGGGCTGGGTCCGCCGTTATGTGTCTACCGGTGTTGACTATATTGGCGCCATGTGCCTTGACCGCATGGGAAACATCTATTGTGCGGGTTATACCTCTCCTTCTGGTAATTACAACATGCTTGTCTTTAAGTACCGCCCTGATGGCGCCCTTGCCTGGGCAAGGGAATATGACGGACCTGCCGGAGGGGTAGACATTGCTAGCGCCATTGCGGTTGACGACAGTGGCAGTGTATATATTACCGGTTACGCCAGTACAGCAACCGGTGTTGACTACTGTACAATAAGATATGACTCCAGCGGCAATCAGCTCTGGATCCGGTTCTATAACGGTCCTGCCAGTGGTCCGGATATTGCCACCGCCATCGCGCTGGATTACCAGCGCAACGTCATTGTAACCGGCTACAGTGCCGACTCTGCCGAAGACTACTGCACCATAAAATACAGCCCGGATGGTACCCAACGCTGGGTCACCCGTTATAATAACAGCGGTGTTAACAGTAATGACCGGCCATCTGCGGTAGGAACTGACCCGCAAGGCAATGTGTATGTCACCGGGCGGAGTATCGCCAACAACCGGGACTATCTTACTATCAAATATAACGCCAACGGGGTGCGGCAATGGACCGCCCGCTATAACGGTGATGGTAATGGCAACGATGAACCGTATGCGATTGTGGTTGACGCCCAGGGTAACTGCTATGTGACCGGGGCAAGCCTGGGCACGGGCACCGCAGACATGGACTATGTGACAATAAAATACTCCACCGCTGGTACCCGTGAGTGGGTGGCAAGGTACAACGGCGATGGAAATGACAATGACTACGCCTACGGTATCACCCTTGATCGCTGGGGAAATGTTTTGGTTACCGGCTATAGCTTCGGGCTGGGTTCCGGCGTTACTGATTTTGTAACAATAAAATATGACAACGAAGGCAATATGCGCTGGGTGCAGCGGTTTAATGGTGGCAATTATGATTATGGTCGGAACATTGCGGTTGACACTGCTGGCAACTGCTATGTCACCGGCTACAGTTATCGTTCCAATTATGACTTCCTCACCCTATCTTATGACCCAATTGGCAACCTCCGCTGGACCACCTTTTACAACAACCCGGGTAATGGTGCGGATTACGCCCAGCACGTCAAGGTCGACCGCACCGGTAATGTCTATTGCGCCGGACAGGGTTATGGTGGTAGCGGCACCGGTAATGATGCAATTCTGATTAAGTATATTCAACCAGACGTTGCCAGCCTGCGCATCATCAGCCCAGCCACCCGGGTTGACACCGCAAGCATCATCACACCAGCCGCAGTTGTGGCAAACCTCGGTAGCAGTGCCGCTAATATAAAGGTATATTTTATCATCCGGCGCAGCACCGGCTCCTATGAGTTCTACGACAGCGTGTTCGTAACCGGGATGCAACCCGGCGATTCCGCCGTCGTCACCTTCTCCAGCTGGCAAAAGCCCTATCCTATCGGTCCCCATATTGCAACCTGTTCCGCTACGGTTGCCTATGATGGCAACCTGATAAACAACTCTATAACAAAGGATTTTCAGGTTATCGCCGGACCTTGGGGCTGGCTGGAAATCGCATCGGTACCTCTCACACCATCCGGGCGGGCGGTAAAGGATGGCGGTGCCCTTGCCTACAGTTATCCCCATGGCCGCATCTACTGTGTCAAAGGCAATCGCACCGGCGACTTTTACTATTATCAACCGGGCAGTTACAACTGGGTGACCCTGCCATTAATACCGACCGGTCCGTCCGGCAAAGCCCCGGGTAAAGGCGCCTGCCTGGTCACTGATAACAATGGGTTCCTCTACCTGGTTCGGGGCGCAAAAACATTAGAGTTCTGGCGCTACGACCCGACCACCACCGACTGGAGAAAACTGGAAGACATCCCGGCAGGAAGTAAGGGCAAACCGGTTCGGGGCGGTTCCGACATCGCCTTTGTTCCTCTAAACAACTCCCTGTACTTACTTAAGGGTTACCGCAATGAGTTCTATCGCTACTCAATCAATGACACGCAGTGGCTCACCCTGCCCGAGGCACCACTTCCCAGCAAACCCAAATGGGGTGCAGGCTCATTTCTTGTCTATGATCAGAACCACAGCCTTTATGCTGGCAAGGGGAAGCTTAACGAGTTGTGGCGCTTTGATCTTTATACCAATGAGTGGGACACACTGCATCGGCTTGCGCCCCTTCCAGCTTATGGTCGAACTGGCAGGGGGGTAAAACTCAAAGACGGTGGCTGTGCTGTCTATTATGATGGAAACATCTATGTGCTTAAAGGTTCAAACAGCTGTGAATTCTGGTGTTACTACATTGATGGCGACTCCTGGCAGGAGATGGAACCTTTACCAGAATACGGCTCAACCGGCAAAAGCAAACGTGTAAAAAACGGTGGGGACATGGTTTTTGGGGGCGATGCGCTCTATGCGCTGAAGGGTAACAAAACGGTTGAGTTCTGGCGCTACTCGTTGGCACCGACCGACCGGCATTGGGAAAATGGCGAGTCCAGAAAAGCAATGGCGCACCAGACCGAACAAACAGCACGGGGTCTGATACTGAATGCCAACCTGACTACAGGTACAATTATAACCGGGATTAACGCTCATGATGGAACAACGGTAGAAATCAAAATCTTTGATGCTGCGGGTCGGCTCCGGCAAAAAGAGAGTCGGGCAGTGCGGAACGGTTCAATTTCCCTGGACTTTAACGCACTCAACCCCGGGGTTTATCTCCTTTTAATAGAGGATAACAACAACACCGCCACCTTCCGAATGGTGCTCCACCGATAACAGCCGGGACAATCAATAGATCACCCCGGTGCGCCGGATTGGCTGGATTTGACTTTTACCATCAAAGGGGTTATCCTTTCTCGGTAGAGGAGGGAAGCGGGGAAAAGTTTTTAAAGTAATAAAGGCTAACTGAACAAAAATATTAGTTAGGAGGAAAAGATGTTACCAAAGTTTGCCAACGAACCATATCTTGATTTCTCGGCTCCAGAAAATGCCGAAAGGCTACGGACCGCAATTAAAACACTGCAAGAAAAGTCTGATGCGGAATATGACCTGCTAATTGGCGATAAAAGAGTAAAAACAAAGGAGAAGTTTCAGTCCTTTAACCCATCAGACAAAAAGCCGGTCGGGACCTTCCAGAAGGCAACGGTAAAAGAGGCAGAGGCGGCGCTGAAAGCCGCCGAGAGCGCCTTTGAAGAGTGGAGATTTGTTCCGGCAATAGAGCGCGCCGCCATTTTCTTACGCGCAGCGCGGATAATGCGTCAGCGCCGGTTTGAATTTGATGCGGCGATGATTCTGGAGGTCGGGAAGAACTGGCTGGAGGCGGATGCCGATTTTGCCGAGGCGGTTGACTTTCTTGAATTCTACAGCCGGGAGGCGATCCGGTATGAACAGCCCTGTGGGGTCACACCTTATCCAGGTGAAATCCAGGAGGTGCGCTATATACCGCTGGGTGTCGGGGTAATCATCCCGCCCTGGAATTTTCCCTGTGCGATTATGGCGGGAATGACCACCGCTGCTGCGGTTAGTGGCAATACCGTAATCCTTAAACCTGCGACCGATTCACCTTTAATCGCCGCCCTGTTTGTGGAGTGTCTGGAAGAGGCCGGGCTGCCCCCCGGTGTGGTCAACTTTATTACCGGTCCGGGCGGCAGTGTCGGTAATTACCTCGTGGAGCATCCTCGCATCCGGTTTATCTCCTTTACCGGTTCTCGTGATGTCGGCCTGAAGATTGTTGAGTCGGCAGGAAAGACCGCACCGGGGCAGATCTGGATTAAACGGGTGGTGGCGGAGATGGGCGGAAAAGATT
>CAKZPX010000089.1 GCA_937139435.1 uncultured bacterium | reverse complement strand
AATTGCTGATGGTCGGATACTCACCGGTAAACAAGCCAAGAATTTTGGGCTGGTTGATACCCTGGGGACACTGGAGGATGCAAAAAGAATTCTGGCAGACCTATGCGGGATCAAGGGCGAGCCGAGGTGGGTAAGACCCACAACCCGACTTCGGAGCTGGATTAGCAGAATGTTTGATGAGGAACTTGCCCGGATTCTTGGTGTACCTCAGTTTCCAGAGGTGCTTTACCGCTGGTTTTAAAAAGTTTAGAAAAACTTAACCGTACCTTTACTTGGTTGGGGTTGGTTTTGTCGCCTGATAAAGGAGTCTCCGGCACTGGCGAATAAGACGGTGTGCCTCGCGCAATTCACTTTCTGCCTGCCGCAGGTTGGAACTATTTTTTACCGATTCCAGAAGAGAACGCGCCTGATTGAGTTTTTCTTCTGCTTCTTCCAGGAGACGATTCTTTTCCGCCGGCAGTGGTGTTGCTTTTGCCTGCATAAGCTGTCCGGTGAGTTTGTTAACCGAAGCCTGAGAGCGTTCTGCCTGGCGTTTCAGGTCGTCCAGGGATATTTTTCCCCCTTTTGTCCCTTTGCCAGTGAGAACCAGAAATAAGACACCAGCGATAACAACGATACCAACAATTGTCCAGACGATTATCCTTAGTTTCATCAAATAGCCTCCTGGGGGCTCGCCTTAACCGGCAAGCCCCCTTCCCTGTTATTTTCTATTCCTCTTTTGCCTTGCGGCGCAGTTTCTGTGCCTCGGTGATTTTATCCATTATTTCGTCGCGCTTTGCACCTATTGCCTGCGGGTCATTCAGGGTCTGGATTTCGTCGATGGCGGTTCGCACCTCTTGAACGAGCTGGCGAGCCTGGTCAGCGGATGCTCCGCTAAGACCACTCAATTCTTCTTCCAGCCTCTCTATCCGTTTTGTCATATTCCGGACAAACTTTGGTACATCCTCTACTTCCATTACTCGTTTTCCCATTTTTGCTTCCTGAGAGCGGGTGCGGATCACCCAGACCGCAAGGACGATCACCACGATACCCAGAATCACGTAGAGGATGATTCTGCTGGTGGGGATTTTTTTTGCCATTATTCCTCCTTTTTATGGTTTTGGGTTGGTTTTGCTGCCCCGGTCGGCTGTTTCTAACACCCGACCACAGCAGCGTTTATATTTCTTTCCCGACCCACAAGGACAGGGGTCATTTCTTCCGACTTTTGGGAGTTGACGCCGGACCGGACTGGTTCCCGATTTCGGAGCGGTTTTTTGGTCTGGTTCTTCACCCATTTCCGGTTTGTATGCCTGAACCGCTACCCTGGGTCCAGCGCTGAGCCGGTCGGCACCACTTCTTGGATCAACACGAAACAGAACTCTCAATGCATTATGATAAAATTCACCCATTGTGTCGCTGAACAGACGGAAGGATTCCTGTTTATACTCCACCAGCGGGTCTTTCTGTCCGTATGCTTGAAGTCCGATACCCTCACGCAGGATATCCAGTTGATGGAGGTGATCACGCCAAGCTTCGTCTAATGTTGCAAGGAACACCCGCCGACACCACTCCGGAAATACCTCTCCACCCAGTTCCTGCGCTAATTGTTGATAGCGGTTGCGGGCGAGTTGACGCAGGTGTTCCTTCAACTCCTCCCGGCTTAAATCCAGGCATTGTGTCTCGTTTAACAATAGATCGGTAAGAAATGTTTTCAGCAGTTCTGTTCTCATTGCTTCCCAGTCCCATTCCTGAGGGTTACGGTCATGGGCGAAGCGGTTGATTAACTGTTCAACGAATCCCTCAAGGATTTCGTTAAATACATCGGTGAGTTCATGTTCTTTCAGGATGGTATCACGCAGGCTGTAAACAATTTCTCTTTGGCGGTTCATTACATCATCATATTCCAGGAGATGCCGCCGTATTTCGGCGTTACGAATTTCCACCCGTTTCTGGGCGTTGGCGATTACCCGTGTAACCAGTCCACTTGTGATTGATTCATCTTCTTCACCCCCCCAGCGGTCCATCAGCGCTGCCACCCGGTCACTACCGAACAGGCGTAAGAGGTCATCTTCAAAAGAAACAAAGAAGAGAGACGAACCCGGGTCTCCTTGCCTTCCCGAGCGTCCGCGCAACTGGTCATCAATACGGCGTGCTTCATGGCGTTCGGTGCCAATTACATAAAGACCGCAGGGCACTTCTTCATAGCATCTTCCAGGTTTTTCCTCCCAGTAGGCACACTCACCGTTACCCGATACCAGATAGCACTTCTTTCCCTTAACTACACCTTTGCCTAATTTGATGTCGGTACCACGACCCGCCATATTCGTGGCGATGGTTACCGCTCCTGGTTCGCCAGCGCGGGCGATAATCTGACTTTCCGCCTCATGGTTTTTTGCATTTAGGATGGAATAGTGGATACCGGTTGGACGGAGAAGACGGTCGAGTTCCTCAGATGCCTGTACAGAGGTGGTGCCGACAAGAATCGGACGGCCAAGTTTATGCCATTTGACGATCTCGTTGACCACCGCTTGATATTTTGCCCTTTTGGTGCGGAAGACAACATCTGGATAGTCAATCCGGCGCACCGGTTCATTGGTTGGGATTTCTATCGCCTCCAGTTTGTAAACATTGTAGAGTTCCCTTGCGATGGATATTGCGGTGCCCGACATCCCAGCAAGTTTTTTGTACATGCGGAAGTAATTCTGGATTGTAATGGTGCCAAAGGTTTGGGTCTCCTCCCGCACCTGAACCTGTTCTTTTGCCTCCAGCGCCTCATGCAGACCATCAGAGAATCGGCGCCCGGGCATCAGTCTACCGGTAAACTCGTCAACGATGACGACATTGCCGTCCGGCGTGACAACATAATCAACATCTTTTTCAAACAGGGCGTAGGCTTTTAGCAGGGCATGGATGTTTGCCAGTCGGTCGCTTTGTTCAGCGTAACGGCGATAGGTTTCCTCTTTCCGCCGGGCGCGTTCTTCCGGTGATAGGTTGGGATCGACTTCCCACTTCGCCAGTTCGCTGGATAGGTCAGGCAGGATAAAAAGGTTCGGGTTATTGGGCGCCAGTGCTGAACGTCCCTTATCGGTCAGGTCAACTGAGTGGTCGCGTTCGTCAATCACAAAGAAGAGCTCGGCATCAATCTCGTGTAATCTTTTGTCACGACGCAGGATAGCTTCTGCATTTTCTATCAGGCGCATTACACCTTCCTCCTGGCGGACACGCATCAGATTCCGGTTTTTGGGGGAACCACGCAGTGCCTGGAGAAACTTTATTCCTGCTTCATTGGGCTTGCCCTGACGCAGAAACCGCTCACCTTCAGCAACAATTCGATCAACCAGCCGGTCCTGCTCCCGGAAGAGCCGACTTACCAGCGGTACCAGTTCCTCTAACTGTTTCTGCTTTGATATACCTACCGGACCGGAGATGATTAATGGAGTGCGCGCCTCATCCACAAGAATGATGTCCACTTCATCAATGATCGCATAGTAATGACCGCGCTGGACCTTGTCATCATATGTCAGAACCATATTGTCGCGCAGGTAGTCAAAGCCAAACTCATTGTTGGTACCATAAGTGATATCGCAGGCATACTGCGGTCTTCTTTCCTCCGGTGTCATTCCGGACTGAATGTAACCCACGGTCAAACCGAGTGATTCATATATTGGTCCCATCCATTCCCGGTCACGGCGTGCTAGATAGTCATTCACCGTAACCAGATGGCAGCCCTTTTTGGTTAGAGCGTTGAGGTAAAGCGGCATCGTCGCCACCAGGGTTTTACCTTCTCCGGTCTTCATTTCTGCCACCTTCCCCTCGTGCAGGACAATCCCGCCAATAATCTGAACATCAAAAGGTACCATATCCCAGGTGATTTCCTGATTGGTTACTGTCCAGCGTTTCCCGACCAGGCGCCGGCACGTCTCTTTTACAAGGGCAAACGCCTCGGGTAGGATGTCATCCAGTGATTCGCCATCTTTGATTCGTTGAATAAACTCCTCGGTCTTTTTGGGCAGGTCGGCATCATTCAATGTCCGATAGGTTTCATAAATCGCATTAATTTCCGCGACCTTTTTACCCAGGCGGCGAACTTCCCGCTCACTCTTTGTTGGAATTAACTTCCTCAGCGCTTGGAGCATTTATTATATAAATTTTAGCCGGATAATTTGGTTTGTAAAGATTTGTCAACTTAGTCGGCGCACCGCTCGTTCCATCTCTGCCCGTACCTCCTGGAAGCCCTCCCGGCTGATGGCGGCTTTCAACGCCGGTACGGCGCTTGGCTCGCCAATCTCGGCCAGTGCCCGGGCAACAGCCTTGCGCACGTCACGGTCAGAATCGGAAAGGGCGATACACAGTTCATTTACCACCTCCCGGGCGCGAATCTTGCCCAGTACCCGTACCACATCCAACCGTATTTCGGCACGCAAGTCGCGCAGGCGAGGAAGTAGACAGGGAATGGCGGAACTGCCAGCCGCAATTAGCGCTGACCACTCCTGTTTGGCGCAGAGAAACTCAAGCCGTTTTCCAGGATCAGTAGGCACAGTGGATTGGGCGGTTAACGCCTCGGCTACTGCCTTACGCACCGCAGCGTCAGGGTCACCAAGAGCGGCGGTAAGTGCCGCGGTGATTTGGGGTGTTGCGGAAAAGTTCAACTTTAGAGCAAGGGCAGCAAATTCTCTACCGTTGGGGTTGGCTTCGTGGAGAAGAAATTCTGCGAGCCGATCTCCTGCTTCAGGATAGGTTTTCTCATTCAACGCTCGAGCAGCAGCATTCCGGACCTCAAAATCACCATCGCGCAGAGCGAAAATCAACCTTTCCTGTGCCGCTTTTTTTACTTCAGGTGGGGTGTTTTCAGGCAGACGGGCGAGTACCTGGGCAGCTTTCACTCGTACCCCCATTTCCAGGTCATCAAGCGCTCGGATTAACAGTTGCACCGAATCTTTCGGGAAAATAGCCAGGAGTTTGTCTCCGATTGCCCCCACTGCTGCTATCTTTAACTCTGCGGGTTCATCATAGGTATTAAGCAGTTCCGTAAATCGCTCGCGTGCCCGATTGGGTTCAATCTCGGCAAGACGGTAAAGTGCTTCAGCCTGAATACTATTTAGTCCTTCCTCAGCAAGCCTTGGTTCAATAAGTTCGCACAGTTCCCGGGCATCGGTTGTGCTCTGTACCAGTTTCTCAAGTTCTTTTTCTGCTCTCCGGCATTCTGCTTCGGTTTCACCCAGTTTTGCCCTTGCAAGGCAGAAGTTGAGCACTTGTTCGGTTGTTTTTGGTTGCCAGCCAGCACGCAACAGTGCTTTATAGGCAAAAATTCTTTCCTCAGGAGTTCCGGAATCCAGCCGGTCAACGATTGCCTGTGCGCCGGCAGGAGAGTTCACTCGGGCCAGGGTATTGAGGCAGTGCTCATAAAGGTCATAAAGCCTTAATAGGATAAAAAGCCGTTCGCGAAACTCGTTATCGATCTGAATTAACTCTTCCTGTAACTCCTTTTCCTTTTGGGCAATATTCTCCTGCATTCTGGCTAACGCTTCGCCGGTCTTTCCCATCCGATTTAGATCATTAAGTTGCCGGCGCAGGTTCTGGATTTCTTTTTCATAAGGTGGAATTCTTTGTCCCTGGACTGTGACGCGGATGCCATTTACTACCCTGCCTACCGGTCCTAAACCGGTTTCTGCCTCTTCCCAATTAAAATCTGTATCTGTGGGCAGAGGCTTGAGAGTGGAAGGTGGTGCAGGAAGTTTGCTCAGAACAGAAAATATAAAATCGATATCATTTTCATCTCCGGAAAGGGCGCAGGCACTGATGAATTCCTTACTTTCGGCGAACTCCGAGTTCAATTGGCTGGTGAGATTGTTAAGTTTATCTACCAGTTCGGGACGGTTCAATTCTACGGTTTCAAAGATATGCCAGAGTGAGATGAGCCCAAGCAGTTTTGCCTTCGGATCTTTACCACGAAAAAGCCATTTCAGCATGACAAATAAAATTAACAGTAAACTGATAGGAAATCAAGAAGGAAATAAAGTCAGGAAGTTAGATAGAAGGGGGTCAGGATGCAGAGAGTAAAAGCTGTTTTGAAATCTGTCAGATAAGGAATACTTTAAAAATTTTAACCTTTCAAGTCGAGAACATAAAATTTAGTGTCCTGTTAGGGATTTTAAGAGTTTCTAAGAAAGATGACAGTTGATGTTAAATATAATTTTGCTTCCATCAGAATTTACTGAGGAGACAAACCAATAAAATACTTTTTTATCCGAGGAAGATCAATAAGGCGCCGGTGAATGTGATGATAACGGCAATAATTTTTCTTAATGTTAACGGTTCTTTGAGAAAAAGGGCGGCAAGTAGGAAAATGAAGATGCCACTTGTCTGACTTAATGGCGTTGCGATTGAAACCTGGGTGAATTTCATTCCCCCGAGCCAGATGACCAGTGCCAGGTAGGTGCCCAGTATTGTGGCACCGATGGCATAGCTCAGGCTTTTCAAGGAGAATAAGGAGGTGATGATTGCCTGTTGTGCTGGAAGGATAATAATGACACTTGCCAGTCCGATAATGCCGGCAGTGAGTCGAATCTGAGTTGCCCAGAGAAGGGGGGTAATGGCGAGAATAGGTTTGATTATGATAATACCGATGGCGGTGGCGAGATTAGACAAGATTCCAAGGAAGATACCAATGATAAGTGATTTGCGAGTGAGATGAGGTGGCAGTTTTATCTGTGTGGTGGCAATGAGTCCGGCAATTATGAGGATGATGCCGGTTATCTGAAAAGGAGTAAGAGTCTCTTTCAGAAAAATAAGAGAAAGAATGATGACCAGAGGACTGTACATGTAACTGACAATTGCTGAGAGACTGGCGCCGATGCGGTTAAGACTGATGAAAAACAGAGTGTCACCAATTGCCATTCCCAATAGACCGCTGATGATGAAACGAAAGTAATGGTTAGGTGGTGCCGGGCGGATGATGGTTTCCTTAAATATTAACATCGTCGGGATGAGGAGCACAGCGGCGATAGTGTTTTTAAAGAGGTTGAGGGCGAGGGGATGAACTTTCTCGCCACTTTTTTTGAAGAGAATGACCGCAAATGCCCAGAGGAGAGCAGCAACGAGGGCAAGAGTCTGCCCGAGGTAGGAAGCATCTATCGGCATAGCCGATTTTATTGAGTGTTGCTGGCGTGTCAAGATGCAGAAAAGTAGGTTGTCATTGACAATTTTTCCTTTTTTGGCAATCTTTAATTGTGAAAAGTTTAATTAACGAGAAGATAGTAAAGTTTTTAGATATTAAATACTGCGATCTGTGGGGCAGGTTGCGTCACGTCACATTACCAATTGAGCGGCTGGCTGATGCGGTAAAGCACGGAGTTGGATTTGATAGTTCCTCGGTTGCGGGATTCGGGAAGGTTGAAGGCAGTGATATGATTTTGAAACCGGATCTGGATTCGGCGTTTGTTGAACCATTTGCCAGCGAGCCGACGGTTTCCTGCTTTGCTGAGATATATGACCCGCGTACGGGCAGGCGTTATGAACATGACCCGCGCTATATTCTGGAAAAGGCGGTGGCAGCGGTGAAGGAGGCAACCGGTTGCGATGAGGTGATGTGTTTGACCGAGTTTGAGTTTTACCTCTTTAATTCGGCAGAGTTCTGGACCGATGAGTCCGGTGCGGTTTATCGGGTGGAGACCGATGAGTTGCGCCATGATGACCAGAGTGGCGTGGCGCTTTTTAAGGGGAGTGCGTATCATGTGGCGCCACCTTTTGACCGAAGTAGTGACTCTCGTTCCGAACTGGTGCGGTTGCTGGCGGGCTGTGGAATTGATGTTAAGTATCATCACCATGAGGGGGGAAGGTTTGCTCAGGTGGAGATAGAGCCGGTATTTCTGCCGGCAATGAAGGCGGGCGATAGTGTGATTTTAACCAAATACCTGGTGCGAAACTTGGCGTTCCGGCAGGGTAAGAGTGCTACTTTTATGCCCAAGCCGATCTACAATGAGCCAGGTTCCGGGATGCACCTGCATCAGTATCTTGTTAAGGACGGTGTCTCACTGTTTGGTGATGCTAAGGGTGTTGCTCGACTGTCCAAACTGGCGTTAAATTATATCGGGGGGATAATTGAACATATTCCATCACTGTGTGCTCTTACCAATGCCAGTACGAACTCCTATTGTCGGCTGGTTCCCGGTTATGAGGCGCCAACTGAGGCGTTTTTCTCAATTGCCAACCGGACAGCAGCAATCCGGGTCCCCGGTTATATCCAGGATGTGAACAAAATGGCGATTGAATTCAGGTTACCGGATGCTACCGCAAATCCCTATCTTGGACTGGCAGCAATTTTGCTTGCCGGGCTGGATGGTATAAAACGTCAGGTTGACCCCGGTTTACCTCTGAGCGGGCGGGGCGGTACCACAGAGATTCGTTCACGCAGCAAACCGGTGCCGATGTCACTTGCTGAGGCGCTGGAAGAATTACGCCGGGACAATAAGTATTTGGTGGCACCAGGGGTTTTTACCGAGGAGACGATTGCGAAGTGGATCGGGCTAAAGTTGCTGGAGGTTGAGGCGATTAACCGGCGTCCGCATCCATGGGAGTTTAATCTTTATTATGGCTGTTAAGAAAGGAGGAGCGATGAGGGAGATAGTCAGAAGTGAAAAAGCACCACAGCCGGTTGGTCCTTACAGTCAGGCGGTGATTTCAGGAAATTTAGTATTTACCTCGGGACAGATTGGAATTGACCCTGTTTCCGGAGAAATAGCTGGCGATCTGGAGGGACAGACCGAGCAGGTGTTTAAGAATTTGATTGCGGTATTGGAAGCTGCAGGTAGCGGGCTGGAGCGGGTGGTGAAGGCAACGGTTTTTATTACCAACATGGCAGATTTTCCGCGGGTGAATGCGATTTATGCCCGATATTTTCCCCGGAATTTGCCCGCCCGGTCCACAGTAGCGGTAAGCGGTTTGCCCAAGGGCGCGCTGGTTGAGATTGAGGTGATTGCCGAACGAGAGTGAAGCCGAGTAGTGTAGAGAAATCGTGGTAGGGTTGATTTTAGTCCTTCTTGTTAGCGGGGACGGGGAATGTTGCATTGCAGGAGTGGATGAGTTTTTGCAGGCAAGGGAGTTGTGCTATCTTCAGGATTACGGGCGCGCCACCGCAAAGGTTCAAGATTTAATTGTCCGGGATAACGGTGACCCGGCGGGAATGTTCTGGCAGGCATGTCTTTTGCAGATGCTTATATACGACTCCGGGAATGCGGGTTTACTGGATTCCTTTTATCAGACCAGCGACCGGGTGGTGGAGTTGTGCCGGCGCCGGTTAAAGAAGGACCCTGATGATGCCCGGGCGTACCTTTACTGGGGGTTGACAGAACTCAATCGGGCAAACTGTCTGAGTTGGCAGAACCGGAAGTTTAACGCATTTATGACGATGCTTAAAGTTCCCGGACTGTTGAATCGGGCGCTGGCACTTGACCCCGGACTTGACGATGCCCGGTTCGGGCTGGGGGTGATTGAGTATTTCAAGGCAACCGCCGACCGATACTGTTTCGGACTGGGTTTAATTGGTTCCCGGACAAGGGCTTATCAGCTGGTTGAAGCGGCGCGGGCTAAGGGTGTGCTTTTACAGCCGATGGCAGAGTTTTTGCTCGGATTTATGATGAAAGAAGACCGGCGGTTTATAGAAGGTGAGGAGTGCTGTAAGCGGTTATTGAAACGCTATCCGGGTAATCGAGCGGCATGCCGGCTGTTGCGTGATATCTATCTGGATATGGGCAGATATGAAGATGTAGTAGAGTTAGGCAGGGCGCTGGATCAGAACATTCGCCAGACATTTCCGAATAATCGTTATGGGCAGGCGGAGAACTGGCTGAAGATGGCTTATGCCTGGGAGAGACTGGGAGATGCGGACAGTTTAGCAGTTTACTGTCTGCGGATTACGAGCTGGGCAAGTTATCAGGATTCAGTGCCTTGGTTGAAAAATTATGTCCGGGAGGCGAAGGCATTACTGAAACGCCAGACCCGGGGTCGTGAGTGAAGGTCTGATGGCGGGTCGGACGGTTGTGGTTGGTATTGGTAATCCAGCGCGGGGGGACGATGGTGTCGGGACGATGATTGCAGAGAAGTTGATGATAGACGAGGGGATTGATAGACACCGGGTGCTTGTTATTGACGCTGGGTCAGTACCGGAGAATTATCTTGAGCCGATAATTAGAGAATTACCAAGACAGGTGGTTTTGATTGATGCCTGCAATTTTGGTGCTGTGCCGGGAGAGTTTCGGTTTTTTAATCCAGAAGAACTGGCGCATTTGCAGTTAAAAGGTTTTTCCACGCATACGTTGCCCCTAAATACACTGGCGACGGTAATTACTCAGGAGACATTAAGTCCGGTCTGGTTATTCGGGATTCAGCCGGCAAGGACAGGTCTGGGGGAGACACTTTCGTCCCCGGTGAGTGCTGCGGTGCCAAGAGCGCTTGGTTTCCTGCGAGGGTGGCTCGCTGTTAAAGGTTAATTATCTCAGTCCGTGCTGGTGATAACAGAGTTCCGACGATAACCCAGCGTATAAACTTTTTTCACATCGCGGCGGTTAATAGCATTCCGTGTGTCAAGAATAAGTTTGCTTTCGCGCAGAATCAGGTCATAGTCAAAGGCAGAATGGTCGGTAAGGATGAGGACGCAATCTGCCCGACGGAGGAGCGAACGGTTGAGGGGTTTTGCCCGAAATTTTCTGCCTGCGACTTCTATCTCCGGAACATAGGGGTCAACATAATTGAGTGTCTTTACCCGGTTCAACAGGAGTTCCATTACCTTGATTGCCGGTGAATGGCGGGTATCGTTGACATTGCGCTTGAAGGCAGCGCCGAGTATTAGTAGATTGGCATTCTTTGCCGGGATACCGTTGATGCCCAGAATTTCAAAGAGCTGGTCAACAACAAAGAACGGCATCGCCTCGTTGGTTTCAGCAGCGAGTTCAATAAAGTTGGAGTGAAAGTCGTACTCCCGTGCCTTCCAGGCAAGATAGTAAGGGTCGATTAAGATACAGTGACCGCCAATCCCCGGACCAGGATAGAAGGGCATGAAGCCAAATGGTTTACTGGCCGCGGCGTTAATTACTTCCCAGATGTCAATGCCACCCATGCGGTCGCACATGCGGGCAAGTTCGTTAACCAGGGCGATGTTGACACTACGGAAGATATTTTCAAGCAGTTTGGACATTTCGGCAACCCGGGGCGATGATACGGTAACAACTCGGTCAACAAACTGGGAATAGAACAGAGAAGAGAGTGCGGTACATTTTTTTGTTACACCGCCGATCACGACCGGTGTCGTGCGGATGGTCCAGACCTTGTTTCCGGGGTCGATCCGCTCCGGAGCAAAGGAGAGGTAGAAATCTCTGCCGACGCGTAGTCCAGTTCTGGTTAATATTGGAAGAAGAACTTTTTCGGTTGTTTCGGGATAGGTAGTGCTGCGTAAGATGATTAACTGACCGGGGTGGAGGTAACGGGCGATTTGCTCGCCGCTGCTAATGATATAGGAAACATCCGGGTCTTTGCTCGTAGTAAATGGTGTTGGAACACAGATGTTGATGATATCCGCCTCGCGGCAAAAGGCATAGGAGGTTATGGCGCGGAATTTACCCGTCTCGCGTACCTCCTTTATCTCTTCGGATTGGACATCGCTGATAAAACTTTTCCCCTGATTTGCCATCGCGACTTTTTTGCGGTCAACATCAATGCCGATGGTATCATAGCCGGTACGGGCAATCTCAATTGCGAGAGGCAGACCAACATATCCGATCCCAATGACCGCTACCTTTGCTTCTTTATTGCGAATCTTTTCAGTTAACTGTTGGGCATTATCCTGTGACATTTTGTCTCCTTTCTGCTCAGATAAGACATTTATTAAAATATTGCCCGGTCAAAACTCCGATACTGAACCGCTTCCGTGAGATGACTGGGTTGAATTGTCTCCGCACCTTCCAGGTCAGCAATGGTCCGAGCGACTTTCAAGACCCGATGATAGGCGCGGGTTGAGAGTCCCAGTCGTTCAATTGCGGAGCGGAGGATTTCTTCGCCCTGAGCTGTGATAGTGCAGAAGCGTTTGATCAATGACGGACTCATCTGGGCATTAGCGTAGATTTTGCGCCGAAGATTGAGTGCGCAGAAACGTTCCAGTTGAATCTTTCTTGCCCGGTTGACCCGGGTCCGGATGGCAGCAGAGTCTTCGATCGGACGTCTGGTGACTATCTCGGCATATTTCAATGCTGGGACCTCAATATGAATATCAATGCGGTCAAGGAG
>CAKZPX010000088.1 GCA_937139435.1 uncultured bacterium | reverse complement strand
AGGTCAGCCAGACTCAAAAGGGGCACCGATTTAATTACCTGACCCGAAGCGGTTATTTGAACCAGGAGATTTTCATTCCAGCCACCGGAGAAAATAAAGGCGTTTTGATCACCAAGAAAGGAGCATGCCCGCCAGGAAGACAGGGGTGCGGGTAGTGAGCCCAATACAGATTTGTTATTAAGGTCAAGATGATAGATACGATTAACTCTGCCGACGCTGATACCCCAGAATGTGCCATTGTTTTCCTGGTCAATGCCTGCGATCCAGGAGGAGATGACCTCGGTTAAGTTCCAGGTGTCGCCGGTGAATGTTCCATCTACCGAGTAGCGGGCGGCAATACACCTTTCATCATGATTGGAAATGTGAGTAATCCAGAATCCATTATTTGTTCGGTCCCAGCTGATTCCCCAGATAATATCATCTCCAAAAAATGACTGGATGGCAAATGGTTCATACCGCAGCTCATCCGGAGCGTTTGCCGGGAAACTGAAAATACGATTGGGGCTGTTAGTCGCGATGTAAAAACGATTAAAGACCGGGGAGTAGGTTATCCCGCCCAGGTTCATGCCGGAACCGATGCCAGGGAAATCCCAGGAGGAAATAATTGTGCCCAGTGGTAGTGGGTGCGAGCTAATAACCACACTGATGGTGTCGTTCTGCCGGTGCTGGTCACTGTTTAGTTCGGTAATAATGGTCAATCTCCAGGAGTCAGGATTAGGAGGGGTGAGAAAATCTCCCCAGTAACAGGTGGTGGTTTCGTCCGGGGCGAGGTTGTTGATTGTTAAACGGTTTGTAAAGACAGTGTCAAAAGGAGATTGTGTTGGGGTGATGAAGGCGCGGGCAGAAAATCGTTCCGAGTTTGTTCCGTAGTTTCTCAGTATCGCCTTTACCGGACACTGGCTATTTGCCGGAAGCCATCGGTCCGGGGATATGAGACACATTATGCCGACATCATGTTCAAAAACCGGACGAAAGAATAGTATTGAGGTGCTGTCATCCGGAATATGGTAAGGGGGACTACCATTGTAAACATATTGCAGAAAACAGTTTCCCTGACCACCGTTGCCTTGGATTCCGATTGTAGCTCGGTCAGCATTTCCCGGGGTGCGCAGATAGTTCATTCTTATTTTGCCGTCATGATAAAGGATAACCTGTGCCGAGAGGGTTTCCGGATTGTTGAATTGAACCACGTTTAACCAGGTTATGACGGTGGTCTGTAAACTTGCGTCATGATAATAATAAACACCGCTGTTCTGGTTAACTAATAAATCAGCCCAGAAAAGTGCTATTAAATGCTGAAAGCGATTTACAGGCAGCGAGGCGTTGCGATAGGTGGTAAATGTGGTAGGGAACTGGAGAAAGCCATTAGAGCAGACAATGATTGAGTCCAGTGTATCGCCGTAGAATGGAAAACGATGTGGTAAATTAAGACACACCCAGCCGTCGTCAGGATTGGGATTCCACTCATTTATTAACTCATGGCCGTATGGTTCAATCCAGGAGAAAATTATCGTATCACTTGGTTCCTGATTGGAAAGGTAGTGATACCCGTAGCCATCTGGACCTCCTTCATCCTGGTGAGCATAAAGGAGAAGGACGAGGCACATTATTATTGCTGACCTTGCCATTATTCCCGATTCC
Organism: uncultured bacterium; assembly: GCA_937139435.1. Lineage (GTDB taxonomy): Bacteria > Hydrothermota > Tepidihabitantia > Tepidihabitantales > Tepidihabitantaceae > Tepidihabitans. The sequence goes on along the minus strand of CAKZPX010000088.1, from coordinate 1,956 downwards.
TTCCCTGTCTTAATTATACTGGAATTAATTATTTTTTCAACTGTAGCAACTCGGAGAAGTCAGCAGTTTGCAGATTGGTAAAACCGTTATAACAATTAGATGGTGAAATCAGAAGCGAGTTTAGATGGTAAATTCAGGGTAATCCCCGGGACTATCCGGGGGATACCCCCGGGTTATCCCCCCTTTATTAATTTTCAGGGCTGAATTTATTATAACTATCAGCAGATTAATATGTTATTTCGTGGCAGCGTCATCCGGGATATTATTAGCGGTGTTGTTTTTTTCTTTCTGGATAACCGGTTATGTACCTTTTCTAAACTTGCTTTTAATGCTTACAGGAATATAATTTCAAAAGTGAGTGAGAACCACTGTAATTTCTGTGGAAACAGAAAAGCTAACCGTTTTTGTCCAGCGTTGACCCGTTTGATTTGCTCTCGTTGTTGTGGACGGAATCGGCAGAAGAGTATTGATTGTCCTGATAACTGTAATTTTCTCATTGTAAGTCGTCGTCAGGCGTTAAAGAAGCTGGTCAATTTTCAGGGTGATGGCGAATTTGAGGTTGCCCAATTTGAAGTTTTACATAACTTACGGTTAGGGCTGATAAAATCCCGGGAGAGGGCACGTTTTACTTTAACTGTTGAGGAGGTGCTCAGCGCTATCAATAACGCTGTTGAGACGTTGCGGATTCGTTTCAGCGGGCTCTTATACGATTTCCGGTCTCCCAATCCTAATGTGCAGCAGACAACCGAAGCCATCCTGGAGATTGTGCAGGGTCACGAAAAGGGCGACCGGGGACTGAAGAAGGTTGAACTTTCGGATATCCTCCGATGCTTGCAGTATATTAAAAGACAGATCGGTGCTTTTCAAGAACGGGGTGCAGATTTCTGGGGGGTTATCGGGGATTGCGTGGGGCGTCATTTCCTTGCCGCAAACTTGAATTTAATTAATAACACCACTAAAATTTAAAAATCAGGATTGGCATTGTTTTGCGGATGCAGGTAGAACAGAATGGTAGTATCTTAAAAATGAAAGGAAGGGAAAGCATGTTAAGAAAAAGTTTCTTTTTAATATCTTTGGTTATATTAAGCGTGGTTATCTTTTCCCAGACCTCGCGCCAGGCTAATATAGCAGATTTAGGAGCAAGTCCCTTTGTTGCGGTGGCGGAAAAGGTTCTTCCAACAGTGGTAAATATTTCTGCCGAGAAAACGATAAATATATCTCCGGAGCGAATGTTTCCCGGGGTGGAAGATTTTTTCCAGGAGTTTTTCCGGGGCTTTCCATTACCGGAACAGCATATTAAATCACTGGGTTCGGGTGTCATTATTTCGCCTGATGGTTATATAGTGACCAACAATCATGTTATCGCAGGATACGATAATATCGTGGTTAAGCTGGCTGACGGTACCGAGTTTAAAAGAGATGATGTTAAGGTTGTTGGGCGGGATCCGCAAACCGACCTGGCGGTGCTAAAGGTTAACACCACCCGGTCACTCCCGGCAATAAGATATGCTGACCCGTTCAGTATTGAGGTGGGGGATTGGGCGATAGCTGTCGGTAATCCCTTCGGTCTCCAGGGAACAGTGACAGTTGGGGTTATATCAGCCAAGGGGCGGACCGGTATCCCATTGCCTGAAGGTCCAACCCAGCAGGATTTCATTCAGACCGACGCCGCGATTAACCCTGGTAATTCCGGAGGGGCGCTGGTGAATATTAAGGGCGAGTTGATCGGTATTAACACGGCGTTGAGTTCGCCAGTAGGTGTAAATGTGGGGGTCGGATTTGCTATTCCGGTTAATTTTGTAAAGTCAGTCACCGAACAGTTAATAGCCCATGGTAAGGTAATTCGCGGTTACCTGGGGATCAGACCGCAAGCAATAACTACCAAGATCCGTCAGGCATTACAGTTGCAAGATACTACCGGTGTTCTTATTAGCGAGGTGCTTGCGAATACGCCAG
>CAKZPX010000087.1 GCA_937139435.1 uncultured bacterium | reverse complement strand
ACAAAGCCGTCAACCGGTTCAATTTCTTTCAAAAATCGTTCAGAGAACTGGCGCATTGCAGCTGATAGATTCTTTCCGGTGGCGGGCTGGATTAGTTGCTGTTCGTTGCCATAGTAAATTATCCTTATCGGCTCGCGGGGAACCCCCAGACCAATTGCCACCTCCGGACAGACCGGAACCGGCTCAACCCATCTTTTAATTTTTGCACAGAACTCATCGTTGATTATTTCTCCATTGTAACGGCAGTGTTCAAACCCCAGGCAAGCAGAGAAAACAATGCGGGGCTTTATTTCCATCGGCGCCACTAACTTTTTAGTATCAATTTTTTTCTGTTGCAGACAAATTACACTGGCAGGATGATGGCATTTTAATTATTCTTTCCGGAGCGGGGGTGGGCACGGTCGTAAATCCTGCGCAATCGTTCAACGGTGAGATGGGTATAGACCTGGGTGGAAGAGAGCGAGGCGTGTCCCATCAATTCCTGAACCGCCCGCAGGTCTGCGCCTCGCTCGAGCATATGGGTGGCGAAGGCATGGCGTAGGGCATGGGGATTGGTGGCGCTTACTCCCGGGATACGGCGCAGGATTTGCTGGACGATTCTCTGCAACGAGCGGGTTGTCAGTCTCTCACCCTGCTGGTTGAGAAATACCGCACTCTGCTCAGGATAGCCCCGAATATTGAGGTACTTCTGCAGTGCTTCCTTTGCTTTACTGCCCAACGGTACAATACGTTCCTTGCCGCCTTTCCCTCGGACCCGGATGGTATTTTCCTGAAAGTTGATGTCTGAACGATTGAGTCCGACAAGTTCTGCTGCCCGCAGTCCAGCCCCATAAAGCGTTTCGATAATTGCATTGTTGCGCAGCGTAACAAGGGAATCCTCAGTAGCGTTGAACGCCTGAGCAATCTGAGATTGAGTGAGGAGCGGTGGTAATTTCTTTTCTACCGGCGGTCCTTTTATTGAACGGGTCGGGTTGTTTTTAATCCTGCCGGTGGTAATCAGATAGCGAAAGAATGACTTTATCGTAGATAGTTTGCGGGCAGAACTTTTGGTGGTATAGCCATAACGAAGTACCGCACCGAGAAAGTCGCGGATATCATTCCGGGTGATGGCGGTAATTGGTTTTCCTTGAAGTTCCGCGGTGCAGTAATCAAAGAACTGGCTCAGATCCACCTCATAGCAACGAACAGTGTGAGGAGAAAACATTCTTTCTTTTTCCAGATAGGAAAGGAAATCCTCCAGGAGGGGCTGGTATTCGCCAGAAGGCATCACATTTTGAGCATACCGGGAGCCTGCCCGTATGTCAAGAGACGGTCGCTTCGTTAATCTACTCTGTTACAACCAGTATCCGGTTAACCACACAGTCACCATTCTGGAGGCGGAGGAGATAGGTGCCAGCGGGCAGGTGTTCAGTGTTAATCTGCCAGACCGATTTTCCTCCTGCTGGAACTTTGGGTTCCAGGCTAATGGCCATCCTTCCGCTTCGGTCATAGATTGTGCCGGTAAGTGCTTGACCGGTATTAGTGTGGGCGGTTATCGTAACCGTTTTGCGAGAGGGCAATGGCGATACAACCACGGTTAGTTTCCCTCGTGTATTGTTAGGCGATTTTCCTTCTTTGATTGCGGTTGGCGGTGAAGTGGTAAAGATGCCGGCGCCATTCGTTCCAGCAAATACGGCAGGATTGACCGTTGTCCGCAGGGCAAGGGATTGGATATTGATGTTTGTAAGCCCCTGGTTAATCTGCTGCCAAGTGCTGCCACCATCAGTAGTCAGATAAACACCGGTAGCGGTGCCAGCATAAATGAGATTTTCGTCCTCCGGACTGATGACTACTGCCCGTACCGTGGTAAATGTACCGGTACGGGTCCAGTTATAACCGCCATCGGTAGAGCGGAAGAGCCCCTGACTCGTCCCGGCATAAAACAGCCCGGAAACAGTGGGCGAGGCGGTGATACAGGCAACCGGACCAGTCAAACCGTTGCCGATATGGGTCCAGGTGTTACCAAGATCAGTGCTCACCAGCAGCAGTTTGTAAGAGTAGATAGAATCGCCACCGATGAGGATGCGGGTAGAATCAAACGGGTCAAATGCGATCGCATAGGAGCGGGCAAAGAAGTCAGGCAGTGTATCATGAATCCATGACAATCCTCCATCAGTGGTGAACGATGTCTGGATGCGATATGCACCAGCAATAAAGCCACTACCGACAGTAAATATTATATCCGGATTGTGGGGTGAGATACCCAGGGAACCACCGTCTATTAGGTAACTTTCAATCTGTGTCCAGACGGACCCGCCGTCTGTGCTCCTGAAGAGCTCTGCGTTGCCTCAACCGGAACCTTCCAGTGCCCAGATAGTTTGCGGGTTATCGGGATGTACGGCAAGACCACACAGGTTGCCGCAGGCGAGGAACTCGGGACAGCGTGTCCAGCTGGTGCCGTTATCGGTGGAGCGATAAACCGCATTATCCAGGCATTCAGCGTAGATAGTGTTGGCGTCGCTTGCCAGGGCGATGACCTTGACTTTATTAAAAGAGAATCCGGTGGTGGTGTTTTCCCAGTTGTTTCCGTAATCGGTGGAGCGGAACAGGCCCGCCTTGGTGCCGAAGTACACTGTGCCGGAGTTTATCGGACTGGTAAACAGGCAATAGTATGGTGTGCCGTCAAAGTTTCCGGTAAGGCGTACCCAGGTTCTACCGGTATCACTGCTCTGATAGATACCGCTGGGGTTTGTGGCATAGATGACCGCAGGGTTTCCGTAGTCTGCAGCCATACGGTAAACTGATGTTACGGTTGCCACCCTGGTCCAGTTTGTACCGCGGTCGGTGCTGCGGTAGATACCGCTGGAATAAGCACCAACAATGATAATGTTATTATTTGCTGGACTGATATAGATGGCGTAAGGATAATAACCGTTTACGCCCAGACTCAGCTCTTCCCATGTTTCGCCCCGATCAGATGAACGGTAGAGTATGGTTAAACCGCTACCGCGATAACCTCCTACATAGACAGTATTGGTGTCTTGCGGGTCAACGCTTAACGAATAGCCGAAAGATGGTGTTATCGTATCGCAGAGAAACAGCGTCCAGTTTAATCCGGCGTCGGTGCTTCGGGCAAGTGCGGCGCGATAAACACTACCAGAGTAGTTGTACCCGGCAACATAGATCTCGTCGGGGTTTAAAGGGTTAATGGTCATGGCACGGAAATAGGAGCTGCTGGGCAGAGATATTGCTGTCCAGGATGTGCCACCGTTGGTTGTTTTGTAGATTGCGGAGCCGGTAAGTGCGTATACTATTTCAGAATTCTGGGGATGGACAATCATAACCTGGGGATAGGTACTCAGGGTTGCTGGGGTGAAGTTCCAGGTGTTGCCTCCGTCAGTTGAGCGGACAATCGGTGAGGGAGAGGCGTAGGGGGCGAAGTAGATTACCGAAGGGTCGGTGGTGCTGATATCACCGGAGTAAACCGGTCCACCATCAGGACCAATCGCACGCCACTGGGCGGTTACCGTAGCGCACAGAATAATAGCGAGGCTGGTGATTTTTGTCCACATACTGCTCCCTTTTTGACTTATTATATTAAATATTTGTTTTCTGTCAAGAAGATGCTGGTGAACTTTTGTGCCCATGCGCTGTCCAGGGGTGCGCATCCGACGCTGGTAGTAGCGGTTGACAGATAGATTCTTAAAGAGTAAATTTTAGTTGATGGAATTTAATAATCGAGGAGGAAATATGAAGTTTTGTTGTCTGCGATTCTGGTCGTTGATACTTTTCTTTCCTTTGCTGGCGGTTGCTCAGTTAGATACTGTCTGGCTGCGTCAGTTCAATGGTGGTGCGGGTGGTGAAAATATCTTCTCGGATATGTTTGTTGACCGGGACGGGAATGTGTTCGTTACCGGAATGGTGAATGTCGGTTCGGCAGGTGATATCTTTGTCGGTAAGTATGATGCCAACGGTACTGTTTTATGGACGGCAACATATGGCGGCAGAGCAAATCAGGATGATTCGGCAGCAGCGCTGGTGGTAGATAGTTTGGGGCAGGTTTACGTTTGCGGGTGGGTGATTGATA
>CAKZPX010000086.1 GCA_937139435.1 uncultured bacterium | reverse complement strand
CATCAACAACAACCGGTTGACTCCGCCCGGTCCCAGGTAGAACCCGTACCACCCCAAAAACCCCGTCATACCCTGGCTCCAGCCCCACCTCACCCCGACGCATCCGTTCTATCCCTTCCGCAATCCGGGCATCCACCCGTCTGATGTCTTCAAGCGGCACATCCATCAGAATCTCAAACTCTGTGCCCAGCGCCTGAATCAACTCATCATACTTTTTGCTCACTCCCATAGTGTCCCGTCCACTACCGAGCGTTTCAGCGATAATCTCCTCTAATGGCAGCAGATGCTTAAAAGGTATCTGGTCTTTAGGCAGCTGCTCCGGTTTCCGGTCTGCCAGTTCTTCCACCCGGTGTAAAACCCCGATGGTCAACTTCCGACCGCATAGCGGGCAGATATCACCGGAAAGTATTGACTGCTGTGGCGCCATCCTTACCCCGCACTGCCGGTGCCCATCGTAATGATACTTACCCTCCTCAGGAAAGAACTCAATTGTAAAGAGAAACCGATTTTTGTCCTTTGTCTTCAACGCCTCCCGGATGACATCATAGTCAAGTTCGCAATCAAACACATTTGCCTCCCGCCCCAGCCGGCTGGGAGAATGGGCATCAGAGTTAGAGATTAATATCTTCTTATCCAGTGCCGAAAGCCGCCAGTTCATCGGCGGGTCTGAGGAAAGACCGGTCTCCACCGCAAAAACCTCTTCCGCCAGATCACCAAAACACTCCTCAAACGAATCAAAACCCGAGTTTGCCCCGTAAAGCGAAAACCAGGGCGTCCAGATATGCGCCGGCACCAGAAACGCCCTGGGCTCCAGTTCAATTAACCGGGCAAGCAGTTCATAACTTGATATACTGACTGTCGGACGCCCATCCGCCTCCAGTTTACCATATTTAGTCAACATATCGGCGACCGTCCGGGCAGAGTCCAGTGTCGGGCAGTAAATTAAATTATGAATCCGGCGCAGTCTGCCGCCCGCAGAATAGATATTGTTAACCTCGGTGGAGATGATAAAATACGTGCCCTCATAAACATAAAGCCCGCTACCGGTGGGCTGGAGATGCCGACGCAGCGAGGCGAGATACTGGGGATGGGTGAAATCACCGGTGGCAACCAGTTTTATCCCCTTCTTCTTTGCCGCCCGGGCGATTGCCGGAATGTCCATCTCCTGACTTGTCGCCCGGGAGAATCGGGAATGGATATGTAAATCGGCAATAAAACGCATAGCCTATTTTACCCGGCGGTTATTAAACTGCAAGGGTTTCATTGCCCATTTCTTCTGTCCTTATCATGGAAGCTATCCCTTCTCTCTGTTCTCATCAGCGCCACCACCATCACAGAAGAGCGCCAGCAGACTGTGCTTTTCAGCAATCCGTACTTTGCCGCTGCACAGGTCTTGACTGTGCGTGCCGCCGATGCTGAAACGATTAACAGTGTCGAGGCACTAGCTGGCAGGAAAGTTGGCGTACAGAAGGGTACGACCGGCGCTGACTTCGCCAAGTCG
>CAKZPX010000085.1 GCA_937139435.1 uncultured bacterium | reverse complement strand
TCCTTGACTGGAACACCGGTTACCAGCAACCGGCGTATTTCCTTCAGAATGTGACCAAACACTTCCTCTTTCCCATCTATGGAACACTCGGTTATCGGTTTGCCCGCAAAATCGGCTACACGGGCAGCGGGGTAAAATCGCTCCAGATTGCCAACGCCATAAACGCCCTGCTCACTCTGCTACTTTTCGCCTTATTAATTCAGGGGTATTACCAGCGTCCGCTTCTAACAGTGACCGCCACTCTCGGTCTTGGTTCCTCCCACACCTTCTTATCAATGGCAACCAACATCGCCGAAGTTATCCCGGCACTGCCCTGGCTCCTCTTCACCCTTCTGTTAATTAAAAAGGAAAAATTTCTGGCTGCGGGCATCTGTCTCGGTATCAGCACCGCCTTTTATCTCCTTTCCCTGCTGATAGCATTCGGACTTACCATAACAACCCTTTACCAGCGCAAAACTCGCTCCAGCATCTGTTTTGCCTTAAGCACCGCCATTACCACCGCCCTCATCTATTTCCTCCTCCTTTTCGCTGCTGGTTATACTGATATCAAAACCATACTTCATCTCATCGCCTTTATGCCCGAACAGGGCACCTATGGGGGATTCAAACTCACCAGTCTCTTTACGGTCGGTTTAGGATTTATCAACAGTATCATCCCTGTCCTGCCCGAGGGGTTTGCCGGTGTGCGGGCGTTGATCAACAGTGGTGGCAAATCCATCCTGTTCCTTTCCCTGCTTATTCTTCTAGGAACCGGCAGCATACTTTTGCTAATTATCATTGCCGGCAGGGTGTCAAGCAAACAGAAGGAACTGCTTACCGGGCTCGGGATATTCCTCGCTGCACTTCTGGGCTCCCTCATCTGGGACCCGTATCATCCCAAAATCTGGCTCTACTCCAGCATCGGTCTCTGGTTATTGCTACCCGCTCTGTTCTTTCGCACCTCTCATCATCTCCGCCTCGCCTGCCTTCTTCTCTTAATCATCATTCCGCCAAACCTCTACCGGCTGATCCAGCAATCCCGACCCAATCCAAAACTGGCTACTGCCCGTACCATTGCCGAAACAGTAACCAATACCGACCCCGAAGGCACCAACACATTAATCCTTGGCACCTGGGAACCAGAGTTTGACTACCTGACCGTATTTTTACCCAGCACTACCATTCTTTCCCTGCCCGACTTAATTCTCCAGACTGGATGCAACCCGAACCGATTCTACAACACAATCGATAGCACGACAAAAAGCGTCCTTGCCCGTTCCGGCAACATTTATCTACTCAATCACTTTAACCGCAACCATCTGGAACTGGAAAGATTCTACAGCCATCGTCTGCGCGCCCCATTTCTTCTTAACTGGCTGGAAAACCGGCGCCCCGGTGCCGAGAAAATCTGGCACAGCCCCGTAACCAGAACCAGCCTTTATAGAATCACCACCAACTTTTGAAAACCACTGTCCGCTTACCAAACCCCTTTTCTCTACCCCATCTCTGAGCAAAGACCGGG
>CAKZPX010000084.1 GCA_937139435.1 uncultured bacterium | reverse complement strand
CTTAAATGCGGTACCGCCATTTAACGGACTCTGGAGTGGAGAAATAAAAGATGCTAATTCTCAGGTGTGGCTGCTGGCGCAGGAAAATGACGAACCACTGTTAATTGCCGGTAGAAAAGAAAAAGGCAGGGTTGTTTATATAGGCGGGATATCTTTATGGCGCTGGGTTTTTTTACCCGAGCAACAATGGGCGACGTCGGCCCTGGATATACTCTTAAGCGGAATAATTCGTTACTTAAAAGAATCGGATAAGGTGCGATTTGCGCTTGCTACCGAGGTGGAGGAGTATCTTGCCGGTCAACCACTGAAATTAACCTTACGGGCACGAACACCCGATGGAAAGCCGTGGGATGGGCTTGATGTTCGGACAACTCTGGTAGATTCTGTTGGCAGGATTTTCTCTTTTCCAATGAGAGAGATGGGGATGGGACGTTACGAAGTGGCAATCCCCGGGCTTGCTCCGGGAGATTATGATGTCACCGCTGAGGTATTTTCGGCAAACAGGTTGTTGGGCAAAACAGGGAAAGAAATCAGGGTTTCGGAACAGAAGGTAGAGATGGTCAGGCTGGGTTTGAACAGTGATTTGTTACGCCGTATTGCGGAACTAACCGGGGGAAAGTTCTTTTTTGCCGAGAGCATTGAATATCTGCCCCACCCAGCACTTCCCACCGGTTTTTATCAACGTCATTTTTCTCTCAATCCCCGGCGGAGCCCGGTATTTTATGGTTTGCTGGCAGCGATTTTCGGGGTTGAGTTAATACTGAGACGTAGAAAGGGGTTCAGCTGATGCGCAAACTACTGTTAGCACTGCTGGTGATAATTCTGTTAGCCTTCAATTTTTCTTATGCCAGTACTGGTGAACGTATTGCGGAAACCTTGCGGGCAAAGGGTTTAAGTCCCGAACTCGTGGTGTTTATTATCGCGATGGTGCCAATTGTAGAGCTACGGGGGGCAGTGCCAATTGGCAATAACCTTTTTTGCCTGCCGCTCTGGAAGACACTGATTCTGGCTATTAGCGGAAACATTCTGCCCATGCTGCTGGTGTTACTCCTTCTGGAACGCATTGTGGCGCTTTTGTATCATATCAGGTTATTTCGACGCTTTTTTGAATGGCTTTTTCAGCGCACAAAAAAGAGAAGTGATGTAATCGCCAGATTTGAGTTCTGGGGGCTGGTGATATTTGTAGGCATCCCTCTGCCAATGACCGGTGCCTGGACCGGTTCGGTGGCAGCGGTTCTCCTGGGTATTCCTTACTGGCGAGCCCTGTTAGGTATTTTTCTTGGAGTATTGATGGCAGCCGGCATTGTTACCACGCTTTCCTTGCTGGGCTGGATAGGAGCAACTATTGCGGTGGTTGTTTTAATTACGATTCTGATCTACCAGATAGTAATCAGCAGAAGAAACAGTGCGAAAAGAAGTAACTAACATATTACTCAGTATTACTTTGAGGTAACGAGTTAAGGAAACTTCTAACTTTATTAATTTCTGATGAATTAGGGGCCAATTTTATAAAAAACATTAAATAAAATCTGGCACTATCAGGTTGATTTTCCATTGCGAAGACTAGACCTTTGTTTTCAATTGCCTCTGGATAATTGGGGTAATAAACCAGTGCCAGATTGAAATCGTTAATTGCTTCAGTCACCCTGCCCTGACTGTAGCGCAATATCCCGCGACGGTTAGCAGTGGCAGCAAACCGACGGCACAGGTCTTCAGTATAGGGGTCGTAGAATTTGCTGGTGGAATATTTTTTTGGACCGGGAAAATGGAAAGCGATGTCTGACTGGATAACGGCATCATCGGCAGAACAGAATTCGTAACTAAGCCCGCTCATTTTCAGACGAAAACCATGCCATTGTTCCTGAGGGATGGTGAAGTCGTGCGGGAAATAAAATACCCGGTGATTGTTAATGAGTTCAATTAATAAATTGAGTTTTATTTCCTGAACCGTGGTTGCGGCTATTTCACCAAAACGTTCGTTCTTTATTTCTGGGCTTTTTCGCCAGATGTTACGGGCAAGGGAAAAAGCAGCCGGAGGAATTGGTATTTTGTCGCTTAGTTGTTCAAGATACCAGGGCAGGGCAAGGTGGTGCTCGCTTATGAT
>CAKZPX010000083.1 GCA_937139435.1 uncultured bacterium | reverse complement strand
TTTGTGCCCATGGTGCGGGGTAAGTCTTCTGTTGACTAAAATTGATTATCATTTATATTGTATTTAAACGGGGCGTAGCGCAGTTGGTTTAGCGCGCTTGGTTCGGGACCAAGAGGTCGCTGGTTCAAATCCAGTCGCCCCGATTTGTTTTCCAGACTTATTCTCCGGTGCGGGAGTGTTAAAGGTGACAGAAAATAACGCTGCCATTACCTTAAAACCGCTAATATCCCAGGTGGAAATCAAACAACGGGTGCGGGAACTGGCAAAGGAGATATCTCGTGACTATGCAGGAGCAAATAGAGACCTGGTGGTGGTAGGAATTTTAAAGGGAGCATGGATATTTCTTGCCGACCTGGTGCGGGAATTGACCGTACCGGCAAAGATTGATTTTATGACCGTATCCAGTTATGGAGCGAGCACCAAATCACTGGGCGTGGTCAAGATTATTCTGGATTTGAAATGTTCAATAGCGGGTAAAGATGTGCTGGTTGTTGAGGATATCATTGATACCGGTCTGACGTTAAAATACATTATTGAAAACCTCTCCCTGCGCCATCCCCGTAGTTTAAAACTGTGTGTACTGCTGGATAAGCCGGCACGACGCCAGGTGAAAATTGAACCCGATTATCGCGGGTTTGTTGTTCCGGACTGTTTTGTTGTGGGTTACGGAGTGGATTTTGCTGAAAGATTCCGCCATCTGCCCTACATTGGTTATATTGAAGAGATAAAGGAATGAAGAGAATCAAAAAAAGCGATCGGATAAGCCGGCTGCAGGAGCTTCTGCTGGTTAGTCGGGACGAAGCACCAGGAGACCTGTTACTGAAAGGTGGACAGGTGGTGAATGTATTCACCGGAGAATTGTGTCGGGCAAATGTGGTAATCAAAGATGGTAAAATCGCCGGGGTGGGCGACTGGTATGAGCAGGCAAAACAGATTGTTGATGTCACCGGCGCGGCGATTGCACCCGGTTTTATTGACGCCCATATTCATATTGAAAGTTCTTTGCTTTCAGTAGCAGAATTTGCCCGACTCTGTCTTGTCCGGGGCACAACCACAGTTATCGCTGACCCGCATGAAATTGCCAATGTGCTGGGCAAAAAGGGGGTGGAGTATATCCTCAACGCCAGTGCCGGTCTGCCATTAGATGTCCTGGTTCTGGTCCCTTCCTGTGTACCGGCAACGACGCTTGAGACCGCTGGTGGTAAACTGGATGCCCGAACATTGGCACAACTCTTGCGCCGGGAACGGGTTATCGGATTAGCCGAAGTGATGAACTACCCGGGTGTAATACTGGGTGATACTGAAATCTTGAAAAAAGTTCTCGCTGCCCGGGATATGGGCAGGGTTGTTGATGGACATGCGCCAGGTGTCGTGGGTGCTCTTCTTCAGGCTTATCTTGGTGCAGGAATTGGCTCGGACCACGAGTGTGTTGGACCGCAGGAGGCAAGGGAAAAACTGCGTTCCGGAATGCGGCTTTTTATTCGCGAAGGTTCCGCAGCAAAAAATATGGATGCACTTTTGCGGGTGGTTAATGACTTTTCTCTGCGACGCTGTTGTCTCGTCAGTGATGACCGACATCCCGCTGACCTGCTTTACGATGGACACCTGGATGTAGTTTTACGCCGGGCAGTAGCGATGGGTATGAATCCGGTAGCAGCAATTCAGATGGTAACACTGAATCCGGCAGAGTATTTCGGACTTTCCGACCGGGGTGCGGTTGCCCCGGGGTATCTTGCTGACCTGGTTGTTATCGGTGATTTGAATTTGATGAATGTTAAGATGGTTTTCAAAACAGGCAGATTGGTGGCAAAAGAGCGCCAGTTAGTAGAAAAAGTGCCAATAAAAAAAGACCGCATAGCGCTGGATACGGTGCATATCCCCCGGTTAAGTATCAAGGACTTCGCCATAAAAGCAGAAGGAAGGGTTTGTAATGTTATCCGGCTTGTGCCCGGACAGATAATCACCGAACGTCATGTCCAGACACCCAGTGTCAAAAATGGTCTGGTGATGACAGATACCGAGCGGGATATCCTGAAACTGGTGGTAATTGAAAGACATACTGGTTCAGGTCGAATGGGCAAAGGGCTGGTTGCTGGTTTTGGTC
>CAKZPX010000082.1 GCA_937139435.1 uncultured bacterium | reverse complement strand
AATGGACCGGGTTACACCACCTGGCGGGGAAGGTATTTCACCGTCTATGGTGGACCGTCATTTTACAACTGGCGGTTTCTCCAGTACGTATTAATTACCCCGGGCATAGAACTGCAGTATGAATGGGATACACCGCTAACCACACCGACCTTTCAGGGATTTCTTAACGGAGACGCCCGCTTTTCCTCCCAGCAGTTTATTTCGGTCTGGAGCTCCTTCGGTCGCACCCGTGACTGGGAAAGGTGGTACTACAGCGGACGGGTCGGTGCCTACATCTTATCGGACTACACCGAAAGCAAACCAATCAGCGCTGCCCTGACTTTTGATTACACTACAAAAACCGCCAATTACCGCCGCGGAGTAATCGCTCCGGCTTTTCAGGGCGGACTAACACTTATCACCCGACCGGGTAACCACTGGACAATTGAACTTGATAACTCCCTGGTTGTAGAGCCGGACAGCAGCGGTGCTTTTCAGCCGGAACAGGACCTGACATTTATCCTGCGCCCCGGCATTACTTACGCCTTTTCCGGTAAATCCTCGCTCCGGCTGACGAGCGAAATCGTTAACAGTTATGACCTTGCAACAAATAAACCCTTCACCACCTTTTCGCTCTTCGGGCTCTATTCCTGGCAATTCCGTCCTCGCAGCCATCTCTATTTTGCCTTGAACTGGTTTAACTCCTCAACTCGGGAAGTAAAACTGGTGCAAGTAATAAAGATTCGCTATCTCTACAACATTTAACCCGGCAACCGGGTAAGTAAAAAGTATCGGGGCGTTCAATTGAACGCCCCGATACGGTACCCTGCTTATAATCAGCGTCCCATCGATCCGTATTTCCCGGTATGGCGCACATCGTGCCGGAACATCGGCCACGGACTCGGCATCAGATAGCCACCGGGACGTCCGGCAACCGCATAGATACCACCGCGCGCGCTCGCCACATAAATAATGCCATAGCGGTCAACAACCGGCGATGGATAGAGGTCCAGCGCCAGCCGGCGCGGGCGACCTCTATTGCCAACATGGTCTGCCAGAGAGGTCAGCACAACCTCCCACCTCTTTGAACCATCCGCGCTGTTGAGGGCACACAGTTTCTCGGTGGTTGAGTCAACCTGCGCTGCGAGATAAATCACCCCATCAGCGGTCAACACCGCTGTCCCGCTCAACGAGGCGTTAGACCAGACCTCTGTTTTCCAATCTTTGCTTCCCGCCGGCGTTACCTTGTAAAAGAAACCATTTTCACATCCGAAATAGATGTTACCACTCTGGTCAATAACCGGTGAAGAATAGATATCATTAAAGGTCTGTTCTTCCACCTGGAACGTCCAGCGTAATGAACCATCCTGGGTAAGGGAGACCAGAACACCCTCGTCGGTCCCGATATAGATATTGCCATCAGCATCAACCGCCGGTGAGGAGGCAACCCCAGCATTAATCAGGTACTGCCAGGACAAAGACCCATCTCCAGCATTCACACAGACGACATAGCCGGAGTCATCAACAACCACCACTTTACCGTTGGGTAGGATAACCGGGGAGGAGTTAATATCGGAACTGAGCGGATAACTCCACAACTCTGTCCAGAAGTTGCCATTGTCCCGAAACTTGCGCAAAAACCCGTCCTCGCCCGCGAGGTAGATGAAGTTACCATCAACTGCGGCCGAGGAAGAAAAGGCGTTCTGTCCCAGTGTCTCCGGAAAAACCCATTTTATCGCCCCGGCGGTATTAAGGGCATAGAATCCACCATTCTCATTCCCGATATACACTGTGCCATCCGGTCCAATCGCTGGTGACGAGGCAAACTCCTCAAACACTCCGGCACCGGCGCTGGCCATATAAAGCGTCTCTACCTGATAAGGGTCATAGGCATAAAACCGTTCATCGGTTCCGCCGATAAGCAATGCCGGACGCAGTTCTGAACCCTGCAACGCCTCACCAAGTGCTGGCGAGGAGATAAAATCCTCTCCGGGCAGCCACCATAGAACAGTACCCTCATCAACCACCACAAAAACTTTAACCAGAGATGTCTCGGAAATAAGTCCGAAAGAGTCCTGGGCAATCGCTTTGATATAGTAGGTTCCGGAAGCGCTAAATCGCAACGAATCCATCCCCACACCTCCGCTGGGCCGGAGCGGTGTCCATTCGGAAGAACTGCCATCGCCCCAGAAGAATTTATAACGCACCTTGTCACCCTGCGGGTCAATGGCACGGGCATAGAACCGATAGAACGGTCCCTGCGCTACGCCCCGGGCAGGACCGGTAACAACCGGCGGTGGTGGTGCGGTATTCTCCTGCAGTGCCACGAACACCTTAACGGGCGAGGTATCGGACATAAGCCCGGTTTTGTCCCAGGCAACACAGCGGATATTTTTCCCCCCCCGATACAGGTAGCGGACAGAATCCCGCACTGTATCACCTGATGCCACCAGGGGACTGACCAGCGAGGTCTGCCCCTCATCCCAGAAAAATTTCACCTTCACCGAATCGCCATTCGGATCTACCGCAACCGCCTTAAACACCTGCCATTCCCTAACCCAGCCGGAATCAGGACCAATCGGCGCGCCAATAACCGGTGGCCGGTTCTGTCTTGCCGCTACTGTCACCAGAAGGGTATCCGACCACTCCGGGCTGAAGTTACCTTTGTCATCCTTGGCACGAACCCGCACACCGTAAACGCCCTCACTCGCCCAAGAATGGGTAACCGTAACCGTATCTCCGGAGGGCATCAGTTCGGTTGTATCATAATTACCGTCGTCCCAGTCCCAGATATAAAGCACCCGGTCGCGATTCGGGTCACTGGTAACCGAACGGTAGTGAGCACTGTCACCCGGTTCAACTGCGGCTGGACCGATCGGCTTGACAGGAATCTGGGGTGGTTTATTACGACAGCCAACACCGATGATTAGCACCATCATCAATACGGCGCTGAGGAGCATTTTTTTATTACTCATCTTCTTCCTCCTTTTTATTTATTAATTATCTTATTACTCCCGCTGTCAAGAAAATACCCCCCTTCTTCCTTTCCTTTTATCTCAATATATACCCCCCGGGCAACCCGATTGATATACCCCCGCAGGCGCTCGGCAAAGCGCTGTTCTGAAAGATAATTCCGAATCACATCCTGCATCTCCAGAAAGGACCTGAACTGTGCCGGCTGCTTTGCGAGAACCTTGATAACATGAAAGCCATGCTCGGAAAGCACCGGCTCCCCCACCTCACCTGAATCCAGTTCCGCGATTAACCGGTCAAATGGCGGCATTAACCCCTCAATAAAAAATTCACCGAGGTATCCGCCCTCTGCTCCAGTCTGGGGGTCATCAGAAAACTCCTTTGCCAGAGATGCAAAATCCCTTCCCTGCCGGGCAAGGTTCTTTAACTTTTCGGCAAGGTTGCGCGCCCGCAGGGTATCCGCTCGGGTCAACGGCACCCTGATTACAATTGTCCGAAAGCGTACCCGGGCTTTATCCCAGCCGGTCAGTTGCACGATGTAATAACCTTCCTGGGTTCGAAACCGCGGAGAGAACTGTCCCGGTTTAAGTTGCTTGAGAACCAGCATTAACTCCGGTGCCAGGTCCGCCGTATCCTGCCATCCCCAGTCACCACCACGCCCCCGGGTTCTCGGGTCATCAGAAAAAGACCGGGCCAGGGTGGCAAAATCACCACCACGCAGTAATAAATCCAGCACCTCCCGGGCACGGAGCTCGGCAGCTGCCTCAGCAGAATCAGAAGGTTTAATCATAATCAGGATGTGCGCCAGTTCCACCCTGCCCGGCATCCGGGCGATGGAATCCTTATGCTCGTTATAGAACTCCTCCACTTCTGCTGGTGACACATAAATCTGGGTCAGCCCCACCTTTTCCAAAAGCCGCCGGGAAAGGAAGTTGCGTCTAACCTCCTGCTCCATCCGTTCCCGCAGAACCTTTTCGCTCAAACCTTCACTCACCAGCGCCGCCCTGAACTCCTCCTCTGAATCAAATCGCTGGCGCAGCGCTGCGATATTCTCGGCAATCTCTGTACTGATCTCCTCCCGAGTAACCTCCACTGACTCCCGCTCCGCCTGTTCACTTAAAACCGCCTCGTCAATCAGCCGTTGCAAAACAGTCGGGCGTAAAACCGAGTCCGGGGTTGTTTCGTCCCCGCTAACCAGCCGAAGATACAACAGCACCTGCTGAATATCGCTTTCCAGGATTACCTTTTTCCCTACCACCGCCGCAATGCTATCCGCATCTCTGGCCAGCGCCGTGCCCAGAAGCAGAATAACCGCGACCAGCCCTGCCCTTCTACCCGGCATAATCCTTATCAGCGCTGGAAATAAACTTCGGGTTTAAACTCAATCTTGGCGCTGGCACGTAGGCCCTGCAAGAGACTATCCATCGCTGCCTGGCGCCGCTCCACCTTCAACGCCTCACTGATGTACAACTGAACAATATCATTAAAACTGGGCGTATCAGTGATGCGCTTTTTATCCACCACCTTGACTATCTGATAGCCCACCGGCGTCACAATCACCGGTGAAATCCCACCCGGTTTCAGCGCAAAAACCATCTCCTCATCCCGCAAACGCCAGCCCAGTGACATACCCACGCCCCGGGTCGGATAACCGGGGACATTAATCACCGATGTATCCAGTGACCGCTCCCGGGCGAGCCGGGCAAAATCTGCCCCCTCCCGCAACTCAACAATGGTCTGCTCGGCAAGGATAGAATCAGGAAGCACCATCAACATCATCTTCAACCCGAAGGCGAACTCTTCCCGGTGCCGCTGAAAATAATCTGCCACCTCCGCCGGTGTCGGTTCAATCGTTTCAGCAATCCGCCGGCTAAGTTCATTGGCAAGAAACATCCGCTCCATCCAGGCGAGACCGGAGACAACCCGTTCCTCCTTTAGATAGCCACGTCGCACCGCCTCCTCTGCCATCAGTGTAATTGACGCCATCCGATCGAGAAGTTTGGGCAGATTACTCTGGGACACCTGCACCTGTAACTGCTCCGCGGCATAATCAGCCTGGGGTGCGGTTATTCTCTCCTTGTTCACCGTTGCGACCACCTTCCCTTTCGGACTGTGCAAACCACCCGATTCGCACCCCAGCAGCAGTACCGCAGCAATAAAAATGACACCGAGGAACATGGTATATCGTGCTCCACACCCGGTGCCTTTAGCACTCCTCAATCTTTTCATTTCTCTCCTCCATTCTTTTGTTTCTGCCGGTTTTTTCTCTCCCTTACCAGTTCCTCTAATCGGCGCTGGTCAGACCTGATATTCGCCCGTGCCCGCAATTCGCTCAGATACTCCTGGAACCGGGCATCGCGTCGCTGGGAAAAGATGTTATTTCTGATCAGCGGAAAAACACCCTCAAAATTGTTACCTGGATAACGGTCACGGTGCTGTTGATAATAGTCCCGAACTTCTTCTTCGGTCACTTCAATCTGGCTGGTAATCATCCGATTGTAAAGCGTCTCATAAAGCAGCCGGCGCCGCACCCGTTCCAGTTGCCGAACAACACTCGGCACCCGGTCCAGACC
Organism: uncultured bacterium; assembly: GCA_937139435.1. GTDB lineage: Bacteria > Hydrothermota > Tepidihabitantia > Tepidihabitantales > Tepidihabitantaceae > Tepidihabitans. Next base: position 1,842 of record CAKZPX010000082.1, on the reverse strand, counting down.
GCGTTTCAAACCGTCTTCATACATCAGGTCATCTTCAATCGCCCGCTTGATGGCGTAGGTGCGAATTGCGGTATCAAGTTCCGGAGGAAACCGCCGAGCGATGTGCAAAAGTCTGCCCACCTTCACATATTTTGCCGAGTCCCGCACCGCAACCCAGACCTCCTTATCTGCCGGGGTAATTGAGTCCACCGGTTTATAGAATATCTCCAGCCCGGCAGGGTTGTAGACCAGCCGCTGGCGTAAATTTTGAACATACTCGTTTGCCACCTGGCGCTGGCGGGAGATTTTAATCTGCTCCTCCAGCCTCTGTTTAATCTCACCAAAAGGTGGCAGGGGTGGGTCAACCGCCCGCCGGTCAACCAGAAGCACAATCTGGAAAGACGAATCAAAAAATACCGGTCTGGTCCACTCGCCCGGTTTGAGACCCATAATCGCACTGCGTAAAGGTTCGTCAATATTGTAAAGCCGGACATAACCCATATCGCCACCAACCTCCTGGCTGGGATGGATGGAAAATTGCGTGGCAAGGGATTCAAAGTTTGCACCCCGGCGCAACTCCTGTTCCAGACTTTCTGCCAGCGTCCGGTCCCACACCGCAATCAACCGGCAATGCACTTCTTCACCAAGAAGTTTATAGCTTCTTTCTAACTCCTGGGCGGTAACCGGCTTTGCCTCACGCCCAACCGCAGCAAAAAGCTCGTAAATTACCAGCGCCTTTTTCTCCAGTTCCAGCGGGTAGGCGATTACAGAATCCAGCCCCAACCGAATCGCCTCCTGAACAAAGAGCTCGCGGTTCACCAGCCCATCAACGCACTCCTGAACAACAAGCGACTCCTGCCCGGGCGCTATTGCCTGGGGCAGGGATTGCAGAATCTCTCCTTTGGTTATCGGTACATTATTAACCTGAACCACCACCGGGTCTTTTGAACCGGTGCCGCAGAAAATAAAAACCAGCCCTAAAAGAACACCGCCGCACACCAGGCAGGATTTACTGCGGTTTTGCATCCTTTAACAATACCCGCAACTGCCTGTTAAGTCAAGGAGATTACCCGGGCGCATGCCATTTTCTTTGCTGAGAAAATTAATCTTAATCATACCTCAGAAGGCAAATCTGGTCCAGACAGTAAATAAAACTGGTGGTAAAACCGGTGCAAAATAGCAGGTTATTTACCAGATTAATATCATGATTATAACAACAGTTAATACCGGTGGCACGATTTTGATAACAGCGCCGGCAGGTGAAGGAGACAGTTACCGCTAACTCTTTCCGTGATAGAGGAGAAATATTCTGTTAGCGACTCGCTTCCGGGTAATCCCGGGAACTATCCGGGGGATAACCCCGGGTTACCCCACCACTTAATACCATTTTAATAATTTTTAAATAACGGAATTTATTATAAGCGACGGTTAATAAATATGTTAGCTAATGTTTTTAACGGAAGAACCTCTTTTATGTTAATGTAATGACGTACAACCGATAAAAAAGCGGGCACCGGATAAGGTGCCCGCTTTTTATTCTCTACTTATTCCTATTTCTTACCGGTGTTGTAAGCATCATTCTGCCACTTTGGCCAAGGCGCAACCATCAACGTGCCTTCCGAGTAACCGAGCACACAGTAAACATACTCCTCGCCAACCACAATAATGTCACCGGTTGGACCTATTGCCAGACTGGCGTACTCTGCCTCAGCCAACCTGCGGGGACGACGACCGGCGCCGCTCCTGCCGGTTACCTGAGCATAACAATCTGCTACCCAGTAGAGGTTACCATCAGCCTGGCTGACCGCATAAAGTTTGTCCTCATCATCACGGAAGTAGATATAACCATTCGCTGCCAGTAGC
>CAKZPX010000081.1 GCA_937139435.1 uncultured bacterium | reverse complement strand
AATTTATTTTCTTGATTATTTTCCATAATTTGATAACATTAAATTGTTTTGCTATAATTCTATACAAGTATATGATAACAAATAAAAGTAAAACAGTCAAGAAAAAGAAAAGCCCGCTTTTGGCGTTTTGCTTTGCAAAACAAAGATTAAAAATTCAATTTTGTGTCTGAAATTGGCTGGCCCGCCCTTGCCGAAGGCGAGCCAGCAACCTCTTTTTCTAACTGGCGGAGAGGGTGGGATTCGAACCCACGGTACCCATTCGGGTACACATGCTCTCCAGGCATGCCCGTTCGTCCGCTCCGGCACCTCTCCGTTTAAAACAGGATAAAAAAAAGCACTGGTTGTGTCAAAATAAATCAAAATGGATAACGGTTATTCGTAACGAAGCGCAGTAATCGGGTCAAGGCGGGCAGCGCGGGAGGCAGGATAGATACCAAAGAATATGCCCACGGTAGCAGAAAAGCCAAATCCCAGGAGTATTGTCCAGAGCGGAGCAGCAGCGCGAAGATGGCCGGTGAGTTCTACAATCTTGGCGATGCTGATACCGAGGACGATGCCCACCGCCCCACCGGCAAGGGCAAGAAGCACCGATTCCAGGAGGAACTGATAAAGTATGTCACGGGTGGTGGCGCCGAGCGCCTTGCGCAGACCGATTTCCCGGGTGCGTTCGGCAACCGCCACGAGCATAATGTTCATAATGCCAATACCGCCCACCAGAAGCGAGATACCGGCAACCGCAATCATAACAATGAAGGCGACCCGGGTGATGTTGCGGTAGATTTCGCGCAGTGTTTCCTGGGTGTTGATACCGAAGTCATCGGGTTGGTCGTAGCCAAGCCCGTGACGCCGGCGCATCAGTTCCCGTACGGCATCAATTGCCCGTTCTACTGTGACGCCGGGTCTGGGTTCAATGAGAATTGAGAGGCTGTGGGCGAGTTGCGCAAATCCGGAGGGAGCGGAAAAGTTTTTCTCAAAAGTGGAGAGCGGGATGAAGATGATATTATCCTGACTCTGACCCAGGAAACTGCCTTTGCGCACTAGGGTACCGATAACAGTGAATGTCTTGCCTTCAATGACCAGTTTTTTACCCAGCGGTTCCTCGTCCGGAAACAGATTGTCCACAATATAACCGCCGATGACACAAACCATCCGTTTGTGCATACTGTCTTCCGCGGTGATAAACCTTCCGGTCTCGATATCGTAGTTGGCGATATTGGCGTAGACCGGGGTGATGCCGCCCATTTCAATATCGGTTGCCTTGCGGTTGCGGTAGTTGATTCTGGTGATGGAACGGCTGCGCAGCGGTGCGACCCGCTGGACAACGGGCAGGCGCATCAGGGCCAGGGCATCGCCAATGGTAAGATCAGGACGCCGGGTAATTTCATCCCAGTCGACCCTGCCCATACCCCAGTTGACCTTTTGCAGGTAGATGACATTGCTCCCCAGAGAACTGATCTGGCGTTCAACTTCATAATTTAATCCCTGAATTAAAGAGACGATGGCAATGACGGTCATCACACCGATGATGATGCCCAGAGCGGTGAGGAAGGAGCGGAGGCGGTTGGTGCGAAAGGTGTTTAAGGCGAGTTTAAAAAGTTCCCAGAAGGACACAGGTTAATTCTCCTTGCGCTTACCGGTTTCGGGACTACCGTCATTGACAATTATGCCATCTTTGAGCTGGACAATGCGTCGGGCGTGGCGGGCAATGGTTGGGTCGTGGGTCACAATTATAACGGTGTTACCGATGCCTGCGAGCTGGTCAAACAGGTTCATTATTTCACTGCCGGTTCGGGAGTCCAGGTTGCCGGTGGGTTCATCAGCAAGGATGACTGCTGGTTTGTTGGCAAGGGCACGGGCAATCGCCACCCGTTGCATCTCGCCACCGGATAGTTCATTGGAGCGATGGTGGCGGCGCTCCTTTAAGCCCATCAGTTCCAGGAGTTCGGTTGCCCGGCGGAGCCGTTCCCGGCGGCTGATGCCGGCGTAGAGCATCGGCAGTTCCACATTCGCCAGGGCGGTGAGCCGGGGCAGGAGATTGAAGTTCTGGAACACAAAGCCAAATTCTTTGTTGCGCAGGCGAGCGAGTTCGGTGTCGTTAAAACGGGCGGTGTCTTCACCTTTGAACAGGTAGCGCCCGCTGGTGGGTGTATCCAGACAGCCCAGGATGTGCATCAGGGTAGATTTGCCCGAGCCAGACGGACCCATCAGGGCAACGTATTCACCTCCCTCAATGGTTAACGATACCCCGGCAAGCGCCCGCACCACCGTTTTACCCAGAGAGTAGTCTTTAACCAGCGCCTCAGTCTGAATGAGCACAGTTCAGTTGGTCGTTTCCTCCGGGCGCGCTCTGGGTTTGAGGCGCGTGCCAGCGGTGAGTTTACTTAAAACCTTGTAGGGACCGATGACCACCTCATCACCCGGGTTGAGCCCGCTGACAACTTCTATCTCGGTGTCACTGGACTTGCCGGTGCGTATCGGGGTTAGTACCGCTTTGCCATCACGGACAAGGAACACGGTTTCGGTCTCTTTTCCATCTACCTTGCGCCGACCGACCGCTGAAAGCGGGATTACCAGAACCGAGTCCAGCCGGGCGGTAACAACCTCCGCCTGCACGGTCATTCCGGGACGAAGGGCAGTGATGGTGCTATCCAGTGCGATTTCTACCTCAAAATTGGTGGCGGATTCGGTGCCGGAGAGGAGTTTCTGCACCGGCATATAGCCCACCCGGGTTACGGTGCCGGTAAAAGTGGTGTCTGGGAACGCATCCACGCTAACGATAACATCCTGTCCGGGTGCGATGTGGACAACATCGGTCTCGTCAACCTCAACCAGCGCCTGCATTCGGGAAAGGTCAGCAACCACCATTAATACGGTGCCCGGTGCGTTCATTGTGCCAATAACCACCGTTTCACCCTCTTTGATGTTTAACTGGGAGACGATGCCGGAGATGGGCGAGCAGATAACGGTTTTGTTGAACTGGTCCTGCGCCTGGAGGAACTGCGCCTCCGCGGACTCATAGGCGGCACGGGATGCTTCATACTGTTCAGGAGCAATCAGTCCGCGCTGGTAAAGGGATTCAATGCGGGTATGGCGGAGTTTTGTCTGGGTGAACTGGGCACGGGCGAGCACCAGTTGTGCCTCATAGGTTTGACGGTCCAGTTCTAAAAGCGTATCGCCACGCCTGACCCGGTCACCCTCGCGCACCCATAACTTTTTCACCACCCCCATTACCTGTGCTTGCAGGTTTACCTGAGCGGTGGCGCGCAGGGTGCCGTTAGCGGTGACTTTAGCAAGGATAGAGCCGAATCGGCATTGCTGGGTTTCGCATTCTACCCCGGTCGAGGTGCGGGAACGGTTGAGTATAATGAAAAGGAATAACAGAAGGACGATACCGATGATTATCGGGATGATTCGGAGTGATTTCTTCACACAGCCTCCTTCAATTTACCGTGCTTGCTGGTTTTTAATTCTGGTATTACCCAGGAGATAACCGAACTGGGCAGACTGGATATAGGTATCACAGAGTGCAGAAAGGTAGCCGGCTTCTGCCTGAGCCAGGTTCGCCTCAACCTCCAGGATCTCTACCAGCGAGATGGCGCCCAGCTCGTATTGACCACGGGCAAGTTCGTGCAGGCTGCGGTTAAGGTCAAGGTTAATTTTTGCCTGCTGGTAGCGAAGCAGGGCGTCGTTCCATTCTAAAAGGGCGGTGCGGGCACTGGTGTAGAGTTGGAGTCGGGTGCGGACGAGTGCTGCCCGGGCACGGCGCGAGCCGGTAATCGCATCGAGAATGGTGCCTACCAGTTCCTTAATGTTGACCAGTGGCACCTGGATGCGGATGCCATCGGTTGTTGTCGCCCTTTCCTGATAGGTGTGGTAGTCACCAGGGAAAGTGGTGTCCAGCAAGTTCCAGGAGCGATAGATAGTCAGGCTGGGAATGATGCGGGTAATTGCTGCGATAAGGTTCAACCGGCTGACCGTGGCGAGTTTGGTGCTCATCTGGATGGTCGGGTTTTCTTTTTCTATCAAACGGAGCAGGCTATCCGGGCTGGTTGCCGGTGGTTCTACCGGCTCGGTCAATTCCTCTGTTGCCCGGATAGCAACATCCTGCCTGAGACCGGCGGTGGATTTAAATTTCTCCTGGGCGACCACAACCGCCTTTTCAGCATTTAACAGATTAAGCCGGGATTGGGCATAAAATGCCTCACTGCGGAGAAGGTCAATCCGGCTTGCCTGTCCGAGGCGAAAGCGCTCAGCGGTAAGATTTTTGCTTGCCGCCGTCTGTTCCAGCGCCTTGCGTGCAGCGAAGAAGATCAGCTGTGCCTTAAGTAGGGTTAGATAATCGGTGGTGACATCATAAACCAGTCGGGCGATTTTATCCCGGGCGTCAAGCTTATAATAGCTGCAATTAATAATACCGCTGATGAACCCGGCAAATACCGCCGGGTTGAAAACAACCTGATTCAGCGTGATATTACTATTCCAGTAGGTGGCGGTGGTTTCCTCTCTTGTGCCGGTGATGGTGAGCGAGGGTTCGGGAAGGACAGGACTGACTCCCTGGACAAGAGCGGTAATTGCCTGCAGTCTTGGTGTGCCGGCATCCATTGCCTGCGGGCTATGGCGCAGTGCCAGGGTTAGTGCCTCATCAAGGGTGAGATGGACTGTATCCGGAAGCGGGGCAAGGGCGAGGTTAATAAGTATGAGCCCGGTTATTATCATTTATGCCAGGGCAAGTCCGCCAGACAGTGTCACCAGGCCGGCAAGGAGCAGAACATAGACGAACCAGGTTAAGAATACCACCAGAGCGGTATTTTTTAATTTAAGGTTAAAGACTACCTGTAAGCCAATGCTGACCAGGAGCAGTTCCCACAGGGTGAAGATGTCAATGCTGGCAAGTATTCCTTTCAGATAGAGCGGGACCTGCAGACTGCGGGCAAGCGGGGCAAGACTGGTGCTGGCGGTAAGGTTACCGGTGGCAAGGATGATGACCGCATGAAATATTGCTGCCGGAATGCGGATCAGTGCCGAATTGGTGGTGATGGCAAAGGCACGGGCAAAACTGGAACTGGCGCCGAGCAATGGCAAAAGAAGATTGATGATTGTGCTCCAGATAAACAAAAGGAGCGTTGACCAGATCAGCGCAGGTAGACTGCGAACCAGGGACCGGAGAAGGATGGCAATGGTGGACGACCTTTCATAAAATTCAATCTCGTTCCGGGAGGTTTCGTCTATCCGCTGAATTGCTGCTTCCTTCTGGTCAGACGGCATTTTTCCTTTTTCCGCCTGCTGGTCAATAAACTCTTTTGTGCGGTCAATACGTGACTGGATGCTTTCAATAAGACTGGTGCGGGGCATAAAAGAACTGGCGATAGTGGCGATGAACAGGGGTAGAACAAGGGCAAGGATTAATGGCACCGTCCAGACCGGTTTTTCCGCCAGCCGCTGAAAATATTCCCGGGGAGCAAAGATTATCTTAAACATTTATCTCCTTTGTTTTTTGGTTATTGCCCGACCGGTGCGCTGGGCGTTCTGTCGGAACTGCGACCAGATGGTTTCAGCAGGCGGTGCATCGCCGTAAAACGCATACAGCCCGCCATCCCAGGATCCAACATACACCGTGCCATCAGGTCCAATTACCGGTGATGAAGTGTAGTAGATGTCCTTATCGCCATAGGCGATATCCTGCTTAAGGAAAAGTCTGCCCTGCCGATCAAACGCATAAAAAGTGCCATCATCAGGAAGGATGTACACGGTGCCGTTAGCGCTGACCGCCGGAGTGGCACAGATGACATCGTTGGCTTCGTAGATAATCCGTAACGCACCAGTGTCCTTGCGGGCGCAGAGGTAGTAACCATCTGTACCCCAGAAGGTCGTACCCTCCGGACCGTAGATGACCTCGGTGCGGATTTCGTCCTCATCCGGCACCGGTAGGCGCCAGCGGATTTTTCCGTCAGGACGGATGGTGTAGATGTGACCGTCAAAATTGCCCACAACGAGATTACCGTCCCGGTCTGGCACCGCAGCGGCGAAAAAGTAGGCGTCTTCCGGTACAGCGAGTGCCCAGCGGCGCTTCCCTTTTGGGGTGAAGGAGTAGAAGGAGTCGGCAGAGACATACACCATGCCGTCCGGACCGATGGTTGGTGCCGAGGAGATTTCGTTACCCAGTTTTACACTCCAGCGAATCTTGCCCTGCGGGGTGAGGCTGACCAGTCTGCCGGCATCGGTGGTTAAGAAAAGTGTACCATCAGCGTTGATTGCGGGAGGTGTCCAGAGTTCATCAGCGAGGTTGACCGACCAGTGGAGCTTGCCCAGCGTATCAAGGCAATAGAGATGAGAGTCAAGGGATGGAAGGTAGATCAGTCCTCGGTGCACTGCGGCACTGGCGTAAATCGGCTGACGGCAGGAAAATGTCCAGCGCAGTTCGCCGTTCGGGTTAAGGGAATAGAATGTGCCGCTGTCATCGCCGATGTAGATGTTACCGTGTTCATCCAGCGTGGGTGCGGCAACAATCGCCTCAATCGTCGGGAAGAACCATTTAACCAGCGATGGGATGACCTTCACCGAACAGGGAGAGCTCCAGTCAGAAAGGTTTTCTGATGAGTCCTTGCTTATTACCCGGATGATGTAGTTTCCCGGTGCGCGGTACTTATGATAACGGGTGGGTTCAACTGGTGCCCGGAACGGACCAATCCAGTCCAGGGTCTCGCCATCGCCCCAGTCAATTTTAAAGAACAGGGCGCCTGAGAAATTGCGCGGGGGAACGATGGTAAACTCCAGTTCCGTCATCGTGTCGGTGCGCAGGGGATAGATAAAGGAGTCAGGTGGCGCAAGATAACCCGGGATAATGAAAGTAATGGCAAATACAAGGGACATCATAAAGTTAATGTTATGGTTTCGTGCCGGCTTGTCAACGAGGGCAAAGGGCAGTAAACAGATTGCCCATAACCCGAAGATAAACCGATAGCAATGTTCCAACACGGTTTCTTTTGTTTTAAACAGGTGGCATGATTGACCGGAAAGCACGGTGGGTGCAAAACAACTCCTGTGCCCGTGCTATGTCCTGTTTAATCTGCTGGCACAGTTCTGCCGGTGTGCTGAACGGTCTTTCCGGACGCAGGCGCTCTAAGAAATGGATGGTGATGGTGTTAACCGGTCCGGCGTCTTCTGGATAATTAAAGAGATGTGCCTCAATGGCGCGGTCTTTACCGCCAAAGGTTGGTCGGAACCCGATGTTTACCACCCCGGGAAACATGGCTACTGAGGTGTCGGCAATAACCGCATAAACCCCTTCCATTGGAATGAGTTTTTCCTTTTCCCGGTGCTGGAGGTTGATAGTGGGGAATCCCAATTTTCTGCCGGTGCCGGTCCCCGGGACAACCCTTCCGGTCAGGCTGTAAGGTCTGCCCAGCAGTTCACCAGCAAGCCGGACATGACCGAGGAGGAGGTGTTCACGGATTCGGGTGCTGCGCACCGGTGCGCCGAGATGAATAACATCAGGCACCACTTTTACTTTTATTCCCCGGGGTTGAAGGAGCTGGTTAAGGAGTACCGGGTCGCCCCGCCCCTGTCTGCCAAAACGGTGGTCAGCACCAATGACGATGACCGCAGGGTCAAAATCGGCGATTATGTGGCGGTGGATAAATTCCTCGGGTTCGGTTGCCTGGAGATGGGTGTTAAATTCCAGAACCCGGGTGAATTCTATTCCCAGTTCGGTGAGGAGCGGTATTTTTTCCTCCAGCGGGGTGAGGATATAAGGAAATTCGGACAGAATGGTCTGTCCGGGCAAGGGATGAAAGGTCAACAGGGCGCTGATGCCGTTAATTTCCCGGGCAATCTCACACACCTGACGGATAATTTCCTGATGACCGAGATGCAGCCCATCAAATCCACCAATCGTGAGGGCAACCGGTCTTTTCTCAGTCCGCATAGATAACCCTTTCCGGTTTGAGTTGCTGATGGTCGGTTCGGACCAGGGCAAGAAAGGTGTTGTTCTGGTTGTGGGCGATGGCGGTGCCTGGGGGTAAATCACCACCAGGGTGAGGAACTATTTTGCCCTGGAGGAGCGCGTTTACCTCGGTATCGGAGATGAGCATCCAGGGTAGAAATTCCAGCGCCCTTTCAATCGGCACCACGAGTCTCTGCCAGTCAGTATCAGGGTTCAATAGCCGTTCAGGTGTGACCGATTCAGCGATGGTGAACCTGCCGATGCGCAGTCGGGTCAGTGCGCTGAGTGTGGCACAGGAACCAAGCGCCTGTCCGATGTCCCGGCACAGGGCACGGACATAGGTGCCCGATGAGACCACCATTCGCAGCCGGGCTTTAGGTGGTTGCCACTCCACAAGTTCCAATTCGTATACGCTGACCCGGCGGGCGGGTGGTGTGATTTCCATACCCTGGCGCGCGAACCGGTAGAGCGGTGTTCCTTCTTTTTTCAATGCCGAGAATCGGGGTGGTGTTTGCAGGATTGTGCCGGTGAACCTTTCCCTCAGTAGATTGCGGAACGCATCGGCACTGATATCCGGCACCGGTGCGGTGGCGATCGTGTTGCCGGTGATGTCATCGGTGTCAGTGGCGATACCCAGGGTCATCTCCGCCTTATACTCCTTGGGCAGGGAGATAAGCACCTGGCTGATTTTTGTTGCCTCCTCAAGGAGGATGAGGAGGACACCGGTGGCAATCGGGTCAAGTGTTCCGGCATGACCAATCTTGTTCGGCTTGAGTCGGGGTTTTAACCGCCGGATAACATCATAGGAAGAGAGTCCGGCAGGCTTATTAATGTTAATAACACCGCGCATTGCCGCCGGGATTCAGGAGCCGGTATCTTTCTCGTGCGGGTCAGCGTCCTGGGTCGGTTCTTTCTCTAACTGGTCAAGCAGTTCACCAATGCGTCTTTCCTGCAGCAGGACCTCGTCAAACTTAAAATGCAGTTCGGGCAGAAATTTGGTTTTCAGACGCTGACCGAGCAGATGGCGGATGAACTTACGGGCGTGTTCCAGATGGCTAAGGGAGCGCTGGCGCTGTGCCTCGTCACCGATGACCGAGAAGTAAACGGTAGCATTACGCAGGTCGCGGGAAAGCGAGCAACGGGTTATTGTTACAAACCCGATTGCCGGGTCAGAGAGTTTGGTCAGGACAATTTCGGCGACGATGTCCCGAATTGCATCTGCTACCCGCCGATCCCGATGTTGCATGGACTATTTTAGGTAAATTCTCCTGTGGTGTCCAGCGTTGCGGGTTTTGACAGTTCCCGGTCAGAAAATGGTGTTTATCCCGTACCCGGTTAATCTTTGACTTTGGCGCTGGGTAAAATAAATTTAATCTTGGTGTCGCGCCGCTTCGCACCTGTTTTACCTTTTCTCCTTCTCGTATTATTTTCCTGTTATCACTACACCAATCATCGGGGTGGGGCTTTTTCTGGAACAACAAGGGCAAAAAAGACCCGGGACAGGGTGAAGGGCGAGATAACTGTCCGTGTCCGGTTAACCACCGGACAGAGTGGTGTGAGGGTGCACTCTGCCAGCCCTTTAACAGTTTCCACCGGTGGATTAAACCGCAGGGTTAGTCCTGGCGGTGTGGTGGAATTGAGCCACAACAACGGTGAGGTGCAGATAAAAATTGACGGTGCTGAATGGCAGAAGGCGTGGGATACGGTGGTTATTAACGGTGCCGGATTGCTCAATGTGGGTGCCCGGATGTATCGGGGTGGGATTCGTGCCTTTGTCCTTACTGATACCGGCATGGTGGTGGTTAATCAGCTTTCTCTGGAAGATTATCTCTACGGTGTTATTGTGGCTGAGATTGGTCCGATAAACAAGAACACCTATGAGGCGGTAAAGGCGCAGGCGGTCGCCGCGCGGAGTTTTACCCTGGCACGGCTGGGTAAACGTAAAGGTCTGGGCTACGACCTTTATGATTCTTTCCTGCGTGACCAGGAGTACCGGGGTGCCGGTGCGGAGATGTCGCTGGCAAATCAGGCGGTTGACGAGACCCGGGGAGAGGTGCTTTACTATCAGGACGCACCGGCGATGGTTCTTTACCATGCCTGTTGCGGTGGTATCACCGCTGATGGTAGTGAGGAGTTTCTGGTCAGCGTCATAGATGCACCAGGCCATCACCGTGGTGCAACTCCTTTCTGTGTCCGGAGCAAGCACCACACCTGGGTGGTAACTGTTAAAAAGGATAGCCTGGAAAGGGTTTTAGGCAGATTAAAGTTCTCCGGGGCAAAGGTGCGGGTGCGTTCCTTGCGCCTGGAAAAAGATCGTACTGGCAAACGGGTAAAAAAACTGCACTTTGTTACCGATCGGGGCACGGTAACGGTGGGCGGCTCTGAATTCCGGATGGCGCTTGGCTTGAAGTCCACCTATTTTGATATGAGCCTGGGTTCGGGAACGGCTCGGTTTACCGGGCGCGGCTGGGGGCACGGGGTTGGTTTGTGTCAGGATGGTGCGATTGCTATGGCAGAGCGGGGTTACAGTTACCGGCAGATTCTAACTCATTATTACCCTCGCCTGCGTTTAAAGCGGGCTTATTAATCCTGGAATTCGGTTTTGGATTCGTTTTCCTTTTCCTCGGGAACATCGGTAATCAGTACCGCAGCAGCAACCACAGTTGTCCAGAGCCCGTGCTTGTTGCCAATTGCGGTCTGGGTAATGTTCTGGGTGCGGACAATTTCTTTGGCGATTTTCCAGATCTCCTTGCGCTTGTCATAACTCAGGTCCGGGTCAAACGGAACACCCAGGGTTGTTGCCAGCATCTGGGCGGCAAGATCTTCTGCATAGTCACCTGCCCGGTCCTCCCGTTCACCAAACGAGTGGTATTCGGAAAGGTAGCCATAACGGGACGGGTCTTTCGGGATGGCGATGCCGATGGAAGCGGAGATAAGCCGGTGCGGTTCATTGGTGGCGTTATCGCTCATTACAACGAACAGCACCTGTCCGGGGTTGAGCAGGCTCAGCCCCCGATTACGGGAGATAATCCGGCAGTAGGGCGGAAATATGGATGACACCCGAACCAGATTGTACGGAGCGATGCCGGCATCGCGCAGTGCCGCTTCAAAAGAGGCGAGTCTTTCCCGGTGGATACCCACCCCTTTGGTCAGGAACACATAACGGGGCAGGATGACCATTTCCCCTCCTTTAAAAATAAAAAAGAGTGGAGCAGACCAGATTTGAACTGGCGACCTCCAGAGTGCGATTCTGGCGCTCTCCCAACTGAGCTACTGCCCCACTGACACTTAACCAACTCCCAGCAACAACCTTCAATCCTTTCTGCTCCTTCTTGCCCTGGTCAACACCCGGGTGCAATAGCGATCGGGTAGTTAATGTTTTTGTATATCATTTGCGGTTGAATTGTAAAACAAACCGGACAAATGTCAATAGGAAATTTTTACCAGATAGCGGTGTTATTCCGAGCCGGTGAAAAATAGTATTTTGTCTTGAATGTTGGTCTGCGAGTGAACCGGGTAATTACTCCCGGGGGAGCCCGGGGTATACCCCGGAAAGGGAAAAATATTTTTTAACTGTATGGTAGAATGTTAGTTAGAAAATGGAACCGAACCCCGGGCGTTATTTTTCTCATTTTTCTGGCTCTAAATAAGATAGAGGAGTGATCACTTGACAGGAGTAAATCACGGGTTAGGATAAGATGAATTTTAAAGGAGGTGTTCTCTGCGTGGTGTGTTAGGTGTCTTCCTCCTCCTGGTGACAGCGGTGGTGCCGGTTTATGCCCAGTATGAGTTTGGCTGTGTTTGCTCCACAAATGTCCCCTTTGCCACCGCACCCAATAACAGTCATAAAATTGCCTGCCGGTCGGAATTTGTCGGCGGTTTGCCAGAACTGGATACCGTTGTCCTGACTATCCATTCCACCGATGAGGTTTATGTGTATCTATCAGGGGACGCCGGTCGCACCTGGCGTGGTCCGATTCTGAGCTACCCGGGACACAATCCCGGTATCGCCTGGGGCAGAGATGGTGATCGCCACCTGGTCTGGGAGATGACAGATAGCGCCGGGGTGAAGAACATCTTCTATCGGAATCTGGAATTAAGGATGATGCCACTGAATGTCAGTCAGTCTACTAGCACCTGCGGTAATCCTGATGTTTGTGCGGACAGCAACGGCGTGGTGCATATTGTTTGGACAGAACCGGTGTCAGGTTTGGGTAAGGTATTCTATCGCACCTGCCAGAACGGACAGTTGCTCGGTGAGCGGTTCCTTGTGTCTACCGGCACCGGCGCGCGGTGTCAGCTACCAGCGGTTGAGCATTTTAGTGATGGGCTGGCGGTTATCTGGCAGGAGTTTGATTCTACCCGGAGTCTTCCTTATCGCATTGTCCGGCGCCGTCAGATTGGAGGTGTATGGCAGGATGAGGAAATGCTGGTTGAGAGCAACCGGGTTGTGTCCCATCCCAGCCTGGATTTTGCGGAGCCAGGGGAGAGTTTTGCCGCTGCCTGGGATCAGGATGCGCAGGGTAATCTGGAGGTTCAGTTTATCGGCGGTAATGGTGGAGGCTACTCCACTCCGGGCTCCTCAACCGCACCGGTGCTTGCCCATCTGGGAACGGTCTGGTCGTATCTGTTCTGGGAGGAAGATTCTGCGGGCAGAAAGGACATCTGTTATCACCGGTATTACTTTATGACCGGCTGGACCGCCGGCACCGTACGCCGGGTGTTCAGCATCGGCGAACCGGTGTATGCACCGAACTGTTTTGGCGACCTGCTGGTCTGGACCCAGGGCGAAAATCCACCGTATAAGGTGATGTGGGCATCTTTTGGCTATCCAATCCCACTTATGGAAGACCGGAAGGAAGAAAGAGAAGATTTCAGAAATGGGGTAACCGTTTTAAGGCGAACGGTTCCGCTCGCAATGGATGCGGGTGGTGCACTTATAAACAGAAACGGGCAGAAGGTGCTGATGGTAAAGAGCGGGATGAATGACATCAGCCAGTTAACTCCCGGCGTTTATTTTCTTGCCACTGGTGCTGGTGTCAGGAAGGTGGTCGTCCTGCACTGAAATTTATCTGGTTGAAGACAACCAAAGAGAGTCGTCTGATCTGAATAACAGGGCAGAAAAGTAGACAGTGGTGACTAAAACTAATGCGTCACCGTGGCTGTGGGGCGG
>CAKZPX010000080.1 GCA_937139435.1 uncultured bacterium | reverse complement strand
GGTGCCGAACAGGGTTACGAGCGACGCCTGGTCATCAATGATGATACCATCAATCTGGATGAACTCGGGCAGGTGGGTAGCATCAATGTTTTCCCGGCGATAGACCTTACCGATGCAGAACACCTTGCGTGGTGGTGTCGGGTTCTGTGCCAGTGCCCGGATGGTTGCGGCGGTGGTATGGGTGCGCAAAAGGAGTTTTTCTGCTCGGGTGCGCTCCCAGCGGTAGCGCCAGCCCCGGGAACCGGTGTCACCACCCGATTCATGGGTAAGGGCGATGCGGCGCACAATCTCCTCAGAGGGTAATTTCCCCTTTTCCGGACGGGAGAGGTAAAAGGTGTCCTGCATCTCCCGGGCAGGATGGTCCTGCGGTTGAAAAAGGGCATCAAAATCCCAGAATGCGGTCTCCACCACCGGTGAGGACACCTCTTCAAAACCCATTTCAAGAAACGCCCGGCGTGCCTCCTGGATGATGCGCTGGAGCGGGTGCCGCTTGCCCGGATAGAGCGGCTTTGTCGGTAGCGTCACATCGTAGCGCCGGAATGACACCCCACGCCATTTGCCGGTGTTAAGCAGTTCTGGGGTTAACTGGGTTATTTCCGGTTCAACCGCATTTAAGTTCAGGGTTCCTGCCTGCTCCTCGCCGGCAGGAGTAAGGGTTAAGGTGCGGACGGTGCGGATTTTGACCCGGACAATCTCTTCCCGACCCTTTAACAGGTTTAAGCCGGTGTTAATTTCTTCTTCAGGCATTTTTTCCTTTATCTCGGGCAGGGAGATGCTGGCATGGTCTTTAAGGGAAAGGACGATTTTTTCATCCGGGGCGAGTTCGCCGGCAAGGGCATTTTTCCCCTGCGGCGTGATGGCGATGGAGTCAGCGTCACGGGTGCACCAGCCCTTGCGCAGGAGGTATTTAATTTCAGAGCGGACATCGTTCTTATTCAAAATTACCGGTAACCGGTTCAGGGGCAAAGACACCTGTGGTGCGAGCGCTTCCAGGGCGATGCGTTCGGGTAATTTTTCCTGCCACCGGGAACCACGGCTGAGTTCCGGGTAGCGCTCCTCTGAAATTTTTAACCAGCCCAGCCGGGCAAGTTTTTGCGCCGCAGCGGTCAACAGTGACTGGTCAATGTTCAGCTCCCCGGTGAGTTCACCAATGGTAGCGGAGCGACTCTTTTTAGAGTGCAGCGCCTTTAAAAGGGCGATTTCCTCCGGACGAAGAACCGATTCTGCCATTGCTCCGGTTTATACCTGCAAACCTAATTCCTGCAGACGCCTGGAAACAATATCCTTCAGGTCGGGTTTTGACTTTTCCTCTAAACGATAGCGCACCCGGACAACCGGTTTGTTGGTTTTCAACAGCCGGCTGAGGTCAATCGGTGTGCCGCTAACCACAACATCACAATCAGCCCGATTTATCGCCTCCTCCAGTTCCTTTAACTGCTCGCCAGAATACCCCATTGCCGGCAGAACCCGTTCAAGATGCTTACTGCGTTTCAGTTCTTCAGCCAGGGTGCCACGGGCATAGGGGCGCGGGTCAATAATCTCTTTGGCGCCAAACCGCTCTGCGGCAATTCTTCCGGCACCATAGGGCATCTCGCCGTGCGTCACAGTTGGACCATCCTCAATCACCAGCACCCGGCGTCCCCTAATTTTCTCCGGGTCGTCAACATCCAGCGGTGAATCGGCATCA
>CAKZPX010000079.1 GCA_937139435.1 uncultured bacterium | reverse complement strand
TTGACCAAAGAGACCGCAGGGTTTGAGGTGCGGGATGTTCATTACTCCCATTATGGACGGCTCTGTCCGATTGAAACCCCGGAAGGTCCTAATATCGGTTTGATTGCGACGGTAGCAACTTACTCCCGCATTGATAATTACGGTTTCATCAGCACACCCTACTGGCGAGTCCAGAATGGACGGGTGATTATGGGGAAAGGCAAAGAGGTTTACCTGACACCGGAGGAGGAGGACTGCTACACAATTGCCCAATCAACAAGTGAACTGCTACCGGATGGTCGTTTTGCCCGGAAAGAGGTCATCTGCCGGCGTCGGGGTGATGTGATTACCGTGCCGCCGGAACAGGTGGACTTTATGGATGTGTCGTCCAAGCAGTTGTTTGCACCGTCAACGGTGATGATTCCGTTCTTAGAGCATGATGATGCTGACCGGGCGTTGATGGGTGCGAATATGCAAAGGCAGGCGGTGCCGCTTCTGGTACCGGAAAAGCCGATTGTGGCTACCGGTGTGGAAGGGAAATTTGCCGCTGAGTCCGGAGCGGTTTTACGCGCGGAGGAGGACGGAGTGGTGACCAAGGTGGATGCGCGAACCATTACCGTGCGCACCGCCACTGGACTAAAGGAGTATCAGTTAATTAAGTTCCGCAAGTCAAATCAGTATACCTGTTTAACCCAGAGACTACTGGTGCAGCCGGGTGACACGGTAAAGCAGGGCGATATTATTGCCGATGGTCCGGCAACCGATGAAGGGCAACTTGCCCTGGGAAGAAATATTCTGGTCGCTTTTGTCCCCTGGCGGGGTTATAATTACGAAGACGCAATTATTGTTTCGGATGACCTGTTAAAAGAGGATGCGTTTACATCTATTCAAATTCTGGAGTTTGAGATTCAGGCACGGGAGACCCGGCTGGGTCCGGAGTTGATTACCCGGGATATTCCTGGTGCGACCGAGGAGGAATTGAAAAACCTGGATGAGTTCGGGATCGTCCGGATTGGTGCGGAGGTAGGACCGGGTGATATCCTGGTTGGTCGCATTACACCCCGGGGTGAGACCGACTATACTCCGGAGGAACGGTTGTTGCGGGCGATATTCGGCGAGAAGGCGGCGAATGTCCGGGATACATCCCTGCGGGTTGAACCGGGTGTCTTCGGAACGGTGATTGACCGACGGGTGCTTTCCCGGAAGATTAATGACCCGCTTACCCGGCGTCTGGAGAAGGAACGGGTTACTGAAGCACATCATAAGTTTGAGTTGAAGAAGCAGTTTTACACTGAGAGGAGAGATGAGCGTCTGCGAGCGGTGTTGCGCGGGCATAAGGCAGCGGCGAATGCCAAAACCCGCAGCGGACGGGTGGTGCACAAAGCAGGACTGGTGATGGATTACGATTTCTTTAACTCGGAGGATTTTTCCAGTGTGGTTAATTTTCCCCAGCTGGTGGGAAATCCGAAGTTGCAGGAAGAGGTGCAGGGCATTCTTGATGAATACAGGCGAGAGGTTGATGCGGCAGAGAAGGAACGAGATGAAGAAGTGGAACGGGTAGCACGGGGTGACGAGTTACCGCATGGTGTTTTACGCTGGGTTACGGTGTTTATTGCCCAGAAGCGCCGTCTCTCAGTTGGTGATAAGATGGCGGGGCGGCATGGTAATAAAGGCGTGGTGGCAAAAATCCTGCCCCGGGAGGATATGCCCTATATTGCAGTTAAGCCCGAGGAGGAGACGAGCGAGACAATAAAAGATTTGCGGGGCGTAGCGGTTGATATGATATTAAACCCTCTGGGTGTGCCATCGAGGATGAATATCGGGCAGGTATTGGAAGCGCATCTGGGCTGGGCAGCGAAGATTCTGGGTTA
>CAKZPX010000078.1 GCA_937139435.1 uncultured bacterium | reverse complement strand
CCATCGCCTCCAGCACCGGCAGACCAAAACCCTCGTAACGCGAGGGATAAACTGAGAGTCGTGCCGCGCTGTAAAGTGCACACAGATCCTCATCATCCACCCATCCCAGGTAACGAACCACGCCGGCTTTTTCCAGTCGCTCAATCTCCTTAAAAATCTCCTGTGAACGCCAGCCCCTTCCTCCGACTAACACCAGCAAAGGCGACTCGGGAACGCGACTTATTGCCCGGAAAAGTGTTAGATGCTCCTTTCTTGGTTCAACTGTGCTGACAAAAATTAAATAGTCCTGCGCAATATTAAACTTCTCTTTCACTACTGCCCGCGCCTGTTCCCGGGGCAAAGGCTTAAAAGAAGGAGAAGCCGCCTCCTTCACCACCCGGATTTTATCATTGTCAATGTTTAGATACCTCTGGGCAAGATTGGCGGTAGCCTCGGAAACACAAACAACAATATCAGCCACATTTGCCACTCTCTTGAGCAACAGCCGGGTCTGAATAAACGCCCGCAGGGACATGGTCTCGGGCGCTATGTAAGGAACAAGGTCATGCAGCGTTAACACCCGCAGACAGCGATGTTTGAGAAAAAGAGGCAGATTGGCTGGTTGCGCCCAGAAAACATCAACCTTGTCCTTTGCCAGAATATCGGGCATAATAAACTGCGTTGATAAAGTTGCGTGCCTGGACAAAGATTGAATTATTTTAATCCGCCAGTTATCTCCGGGTAAACGGATATCAATTGGTAACGGGGCGTAGATAATAAACTCATCATCGGAAGCAAGTTGCACCATCTCCTCCAGCATGCTTTTTAGATACCTGGGAATACCGCTAAATCCACCAGCGAACGTGATGGTTTCAACACCGATGAGCATCTTTCGCAAGTATAAAGATTAAAAAAATTGGGTCAATAATAGATCAGGAGCATGGTAACTACCCCGCACCTTTAAAAAGATTTTTGCTGACGTTATCCACCCCATTAATGGAACCGATGAACTCCCCGGGAGAAAATATATTATCTAACATGTTTATCTACGGACAGTTATAACAAAATCCGCCGATTAAAGATTATAAAAGGGGGGATTACCCCTGAACCCATCTCCACCCCGAGCCTCGGGTTAATACCGAAAGGAAAATCGCACTTTATACTGCCTGCCCTGCCCGAACTAACCATTGTCTTGATGCCAATTTTAACGCCTCCTATAATCATGCGGGTTTAACCGGATGCTCTTACCGGGATTCTGTGCCCAATTTTACTTCCTATCTAACTATATTCTCTTCCGGAGAAAGATACCGGCACCGGGACAGTATCTGTATATCAAAACTTGCCCGCCTTCAGACAGTAGTACGCTTTTCAACCGGTATCCAGCACCGTCCGGATACTGAATTGACACACCCCCTTCTTAAACTATCATTTCTACCTGTGAACCCGAGCGATAAACGAACGATAGCAGAACAACCACCCCGACCAAAACTGGCAATACTGACCGCCATTTTACGGGCGGATTTCCATAAACCACTGCGCTATTTTCAGGATTTTAGCATCTGGCACCTTTATCACCAAGCCGCACCCGATATCGCACCCGCTGACCTGAAAGAGCAGACAATCAGATTTCGCAACCTTCCCGACCTCATCAGCAAACTATTGCGCCTCAAACCGCAAGTAATTCAGGGCGGCGAACCCTATGACTTTCCCTTACAGTTACCTCTGATCCTGGCAACGCTCATCACCAGCGCCCTGCTCCGTATCCCCTACTACTTTCCGACACTTGAAAATATCCCGCCTGAGGTAAAATTCCAGGACATCCGCCGGGCAAAAGTTAACCTCAGTCCCCTGCTCATTCCCCTGGTCAAAGG
>CAKZPX010000077.1 GCA_937139435.1 uncultured bacterium | reverse complement strand
TCCAGCATTAATCGCCAGGGTGGTGACGCCAGTTGCCTCGGTGCGCTCCGCAACATACACCTCTGAATCTTTCCAGGCACACACCAGCGCCCCTTCAACCGGTCTTGTTCCAACCCTGACCGTAACATTCAGATTATAAGGTCCGACAGGGATTGAATCCGGTAGAATTACCGTTGGCGTAGCTGGCATACCACCCGCCCATACCGGCATAGCCGGGTCACCAAGCATTACATACATCCAGATGTTATAGTAAAAAGGACTGCTCGGCCAGTATTTTGCCACATAGGCATCAACGCCATACGCTTTGATATCAGAAAGGAGATACGGTGTTGGACCGTAGTTGCGCACACCAGGGACAGAAATTGTCCATGTGTCGCAGGTTGCCCGAACCAGGGTGGAACAGATACCATGATTAGGTAAGGTGTAAGATGCCTTGGTTGCTCCAAGACTGGCAGCAGCGCCACCAGGATATTTCCGCATCCATGCCTCAGAAAGGCATTCCGTTATATATATATCGCCGTTATTACAGGCTATGTTATAAACCACTGGCGTCATATCGCCGTTATTCAGGGCATAGATATGGGAGTTGTACCATGAGCCTTCTGTTCCCCATACTTGCCATTCAGTATAGTCACCGTGTCCCCGATAAGCAACAATTCCCCTGCCATTGTTAAGCGCATTGGTCACAGTGGTATTACCGGTATAATACCCCATGATTGTCTCCACAACCGCAGGATTCCAGTAAGGCTTGGGCATAAAATAAATTCCCCGAACACATCCGGAATATTTGCCTGGATATTGTTCACTATGTGCCGGCATTGTCAAACGCTCAAGCCAGTTGTTAGCCGTGGGCGGATTTTTCTGGTATTTCAGAATTTTCTTAATCTGGTTGTTCAGGTCTGATGGAGAACTGGGTGAAAGTCGGGCGATTACTACTTCGGGATAGTTATCACCACCAGGCCAGGGCGACAGGTCTGAATACCAGAAATCAGACCTTTCTACTCCGCTATAAGACCCCATTGGAATTTCTTCGTATTCACCGACCAGCAGCACAAAATGAAGTAGTGCCGGATTGTTACGGTTATATTCGGCTTGGATTGAATCTTTAATCTCCTGGGCGGTAAAACTGGTCTTGGTAATCTTGCGAACCTCATAACCACGCTGATGAACCCAGCCTAACAGGGAGTCATTAAGATAGGTGCAAGTGTCATAACGTGCATTGCAGAAAACGAGATACCGAACACCCGGTGTGTAATCAGTTAAAGGTTTTACCGGTAACTGAGCGAAGTTATCAATATAGCTGGCATAAAGGGAAAGAAACGCATCGCTGATTAAATTGGGATAAGAACCACCCGAATATCTCACCCTTACTTGTATCCTGCTTGTTACCTCTACCTCACCCTGGGCAGGATTTACCTGCACCGGATAAACCTGGATATTGGCAACACTCAGGTCGCGCCAGAGACCGGTATTGATCAACCTCACATCCTCACCCGGGAAAACAACATTCTGACGGTAGAAATCACGGTCAACAACAAAAGGACCGGGCTGTTGACCGTCTAAGAGTGGCGGCTGAAGCGGATACACCTTGCCCACAGAAAAAATCCTGGTCTCTTTTGCCAGAACCTCAAAACTCAAACTGGCACCATCAGGAATCGCCAGAAGCAGCGAAACCTTGGGAACCTGTGGTTTACCTTCTTCCAGAACCGCCATTACCTCACCGGGCAGATGTAAAAGCGCATATTCCTCACCATCAACAA
>CAKZPX010000076.1 GCA_937139435.1 uncultured bacterium | reverse complement strand
AGTGATTGTCTGGACTGAACCGCAGCAGCCCGGACGGTATGTTATTGCAGGTGTGGTCTGGGATATCGCCGGTAACCCGGGGCGTTTTCGGGGGAGTTTTACCGGTTCTTCCCGGATGGATACAATTGCTCCGAGAGTGGTGTCTGTTGTTCCTTCACCCGGAACTACCGCCCTTTTCCGCAGTATCCGGATAAATGTTCGTTTCAGTGAACCGGTTGATACTTTATTAATTCCGGATTATATGATTATTCCCGAGGAGTGCGAGACACTATTTCGGCGTTTATGGGGAACGGAATGGCAGGATGTGAATTTTGTGTGTCGGGATTCAATCGGGATAGGGTTCGATTGTTATTTTCTACTTCAGCCTGGAATTAAAGACCTGGAGGGGAACAGAAGCAATACACCTGCCTGGACATTCTGGAGTACTGATTCGGCACCTGATGTTGTCAGGGTTCGTGGGCAGACGTTAAGCAAGGATACGGAGGAGCGGTTGACCGGCGGGGCGGTTTTTTTTCATCAGGAAAGAACCCGGGCGGTGGCACCAATTCTGAGCGATGGTTCATTTGAATTAAAACTGCGTCCCGGTCATTACCTGGTTGTCGGTATTAGCGACCTTAATGGCGATGGGGTTGCTGATCTGGTAAGTTCGCCGGTAGAGTTTAATACCGATAGTGAGAGCTTAACCCTGTTTTTTGTTCAGGAGTCGCTGCCCAGGCGGATAAATGAGTATCGTCGTTAGTCTCATCCTGCTCTTGCTTGTTTTTCTTGTCTACCGGCGCGATTTTAAGCGCAAAACAAATTTTTTGCTTTTTGTCCTCAGGCTCCTAGTTGTGTTGCTTTTAATTTTTATCATTATCGGGCAGGCGATTACCCTCCGCTGGCAGATGAGACCTTCCCGAGTTATTTTTCTTGTTGACCGTTCAGCAAGCATGGAGACAGTTACCACAGACAACGTTATTAATCATGTGCTCACAGTTTTGACTGATAAATTTAAGAGAGGAAGGTCCGAGGTCTGGGTTTTTGGCGACACCGTTTTAAAAGGGATAAAAGCAGACCCGGGGCAGGAAAGGACAAGGCTGGCAAAGGCACTGGCGATTGCGGGGAAAAGCAAACCCGGAGCGATTGTGGTTTTAAGCGACGGTCAGGATAACAGTGAATTTGACCCGTTAACTGCAGCCAGTGATATCAAGGTGCCGATTTATACTGTGGGATTTGGAACAGCCGGTCAGCGGAATTTACTAATCAAAGAGGTTAATGCACCGGTGACCGTATATCAGGGGGATACGGCAATAGTCAAGGTTGTCGTGGGTAGTAACGGATTTCATCCCAGTGAAAAGGGACGGGTGCGATTGGTGAACAGGGTGCAGGAACTGGTCCTGAGTTCGGAATTGAGTGAGCAGGAGTTAAGTTTTCCGGTCAGATTTACCGAACCGGGACGGAAAGTTCTGCGTTTGGTGGCAGAAAGTTTGCCCGGCGAGTTGACCTATCTTGACAATCAAAGAGTGGTTTCAATAGATGTATTACCTGCACGGATAGGGGTGCTTTATATTACCAATCGCCCTGGTTTCCAGACCAGATTTGTAATTCGCTCGCTGGAGAAGGACAGTCGTATTGAGTTAACCCGGGCAGTGGCATTTACCGGCGGACTTGCGTTTGCCGGTAAATATATCTCTGGAGCAGATGTGTTGATTCTGGATGGCGTGGCAGAAATCAGCGGAGACGAGGAATTCTGGCGCCGGGTTAAACAGAAAGTTGAAATGGGTGCCGGTGTGCTTGTTGTTGCTGGAGAGAGTTTTAAACCAGGAGAGTACCTGACAGATTTGTTGCCGATAAAAGACCTGAAACTGGAAAAGGGAAGTTTTACTCCTTATGTTAGTGAGGCAGGAGCACTTTTGCCC
>CAKZPX010000075.1 GCA_937139435.1 uncultured bacterium | reverse complement strand
ACACCTCTTCGGTTATCGGCATATCAACCCGCAACTGCCGGGCAAGTTCATAACCGGTGCGGGCGGTAAAAACCCCTTCGGCAACCCCGGTTAAATCCTTTTCTGCCTCATTGAGTGTTTTACCCTTGCCGATGGCGATGCCCAGTTGATGGTTGCGGGAATGGGGTGAGAAGGCGGTAACAATTAAATCGCCCATACCGGCAAGTCCGGAAAAGGTAAGGGGATTGGCATTGAGTGCCAGCCCGAGCCGGGTGATTTCTGCTAACCCGCGTGTGAGCAGGGCGGACTTGGCGTTGATGCCCAGCCCGAGCCCCTCGGCAATACCGGCAGCGATGGCGATAACATTTTTGAACGCAGCAGCAATCTCCACACCGGCAAGGTCGGTGTGATAGTAGATGCGCAGATTGCCGGTGCTGAACGTGTCACGGATAAATTGGGCAGACGGTTCATCTTCTGCCACCGCTACCAGTGAGGTCGGGTCACCCATAACCACATCATAGGGGATTGCCGGACCGGCAAGGATAACAATCGGCAGAGCGGGGAATAGGGAACTTAACACCACTGAAAGACGCTTATTGGTGTGCGTGTCAATGCCTTTGCTGACGCTGACAATTGTCCGCAATGTCTCAGGCAGATAAGGGACAATCTGTTGCGCCGATTCGGTTAGGAAACGGGCAGGCGTGGCAAAGACAACCACTTCCGCATCGGCAAGGATTGGACGCACCTCGCTGGCGATAACGATATCATCAGGGATGGTGATATGTTCGGGCAGGTCAGGATGGCGCCGGCTGGTGTGCAGGCGGGCTACAACATTGGGGTCAACATCGTAGAGTGCGGGGCTGATCTCATTTTCTCGCAGTTTTAATGCCAGTGCCAGCGCCCAGCGTCCGGCACCGATAAAGGCGACCTTCATCTTACCTCCGGGCGAAAGATTTTGAGCCAGAGTCCGAACCTCGGTTCGGTTTTATTTAACAGCCGGCGGATGTTGGCGATATGGCGAATGATGATAATTATACCCGCGCCCGCAGTGAACACCAGCAGTGCCAGATTGTTCGGGTAAAATAGCCAGGTGAGGATCGGCAGGGTTAAGGCAAAGACCAGAGAAGAGAGAGAAATAAAACCGCTGATTAACAGGACAATCAGGTAGATGGCAATACCGGCAAACAGACTTTTCGGGCAGAGCAGTGCGGTTACACCGATTGTGGTGGCAACGCCTTTACCACCCTGGAATTTGAGCCAGGGGGTGAAGATGTGTCCGGTGATTGCACCCAGCCCGACCAGTGCGGAAGAAAGGTTCAGGTGCCGGGCAAAGGCAACCGGAACCATACCTTTGGCGATGTCCAGAATAAGCACTGGGATTGCCCAGATTAAGCCAATGGTGCGGGCAACATTGGTAAAGCCGATATTACCCGAGCCCTTTTTTCGGATGTCAATTTTATTTATTATTCCGGCAAGATGGCCAAAAGGTATTGAACCGCAGGCAAAACCAAAAAGCGGGGAGATGATTAACCAGAATACATTCATTCTTTTAATGTAAAATAGCCGGTGCAGGGCAATTGTCAATGTTTATTACGCTGGAGCAGGTTATTTAGTAATTCCCTCTATGTAACAGGCGTTGCATCATTGTCGGAGCGGTGGCTATATCCTCTTTTTTTGGTGGTGGGGTCAATTCAACTTCATAGTCGCCAACACGAAAACGGGCCAGCAGTGGTGAAAAAAGAATTAGCAGGGATAGGACAATGGGAATGATATAAAATACTGGTTCTTTTGGTGGTGTTAGACGCAGGAAGTTGATAGGCCAGTTGAGAAAATCCGGTTTAAATGGCAAGATTGTTAGTATTAATATCACTGCACAAATAATTGAGCCACAGAAAGGTTTCAACAAACGGTGAAGCGGTTCTGGAGACCAACGCCACCAGCGCCACCATTTATGAGGGATACGATAGTCCCAGATGTGATTGAGCAGGTCTTTTACCTCCCGGAATTTGTTGTTTTTTATTTTCAACGCCTCTTTCAGTTTTTCCATCGCTGATGAATGGTCGTTTAACTGGTAGTAAAAAACACCCAACCAGTAATAAATTGTCGCTAAATATTCCTGTTCCGAAGGGTTATTATTTTTGAGAAAGTTACTTAAATTATTCAATTCATTAATAAGACAGGTCAATTCTGCCTGATAACCAGGGTGTTCAGTTAGACAGGGTTTTTCTTTTTTATCGGTGCTGGCAAAAATAGCCTCCTGTGCCTCATTGGTAATTTTTAGATAACGGGCATAAATCTCCCACAGATGTAGTGGCACATCAGCCGGGTTTAATGCACGTGCCGAACTGAAATTTTTTATTGCCCTCTCAAAATCCTTTTTTGCCAGAGCAACCTTTCCTTCCAGCGAAAGGACATCCTCTCGGTATTCACCACTCTTCTTTAGTGCGTTTATCTCCTCATCACAGCTTTGTAATACTCCCAGCTGGTAAAATAGTTCAGCACGCTTTAGTCTGAATATCGTATTCTCTGGTTTCAGTTTAATCGCTTCTGAAAAATCATTGATTGCTTTATCAGGTTCGCCTTTTATGACGTAGGCGTGTCCGCGGATGAAATAGGCTTCAGCGAAGTCTGGTTTCAGTTCAATCGCCTTTGAGAAGTCATTGATT
>CAKZPX010000074.1 GCA_937139435.1 uncultured bacterium | reverse complement strand
CGTCGGTTCAAAAACGCCAAACTGGTCAATGCGGTTGCGGATAACCTCAAGTGCCAGTTCCGGTGCCAGACGCGCCTCCTCCTCATTCAACTGCGACCGGTCAACATCAAGCACAACATGCATCCCACCCACCAGGTCCAGCCCGAGATGGATAATCCGCTTCTCGTAAAGTGCCGCCTTATGACGATTGAATTCAGCAAGTTCCATCTGCACCTGCAGACTTTCCTCTGCTGTTGCCGCCTGTGCCATCCGCATCCGCAACGCCTTTTCCTGTCGCGGGACGATTACATGCAACTGGAAACTGGGCCATAAAATCACTCCGGCAACAACAAAAACCACTAACCAGATAGCAATTTTAATCCTCGTGCCTCTCAAGAGTACACCTCCAGGATATGTTTCATATCTCTTACCGCCTGTTGTAACCCGACAAACACCGCCCGGGCAACGATGGCAAAACCAATGGAAAACCCATCCGCTATCCTCTGTTCAAGAATAGGAATGATATTAATATAGTCCAGACCATGACCGAGATGGACAATTAACCCCTCCTGACGCGCGGTCTGTGCCGCTTCTACCAGACGTTTGAGATGAAAATCCCGCCTGCGCGGTTCTTTAGTGTAGCGGTCGGTATTTAATTCCACCACCCGGGCACCAACCCTTTTTGCCGCAATCACCTGACCCGGTTCCGGGTCAACAAACATGCTCACCCTTATCCCGGACCGATTCAGAATCGTCACCACCCGACGTAACTGGGTCTCTCCCTTTACCACATCCAGCCCTGAGGTAGTGGTCACCTCGGTAACCAGTTCCGGCACCAGGGTCACCTGGTCGGGTTTTACCCGACAGATAAAACGCACCAGGTCGAGTCGGGCAGCCATTTCCACGGTCAGCTCGGTCTTAATCGTCTCCCGCAACAAACGCACATCCCGGTCATTAATATGCCGGCGGTCCTGCCGTAAATGGACTGTAATCCCATCTGCGCCACCCAGCTCCACCAGTAACGCTGCCTGCACCGGGTCGGGAAAACTTTCCCGGCGTGCCTGGCGGAGCGTGGCGATATGGTCTATGTTAACTGAGAGTGTCATTAAATTAGCCGATTTTAGAAAAGCTATCGCCTCTTGTCAACATTATCCCGAGACCGGTGGTGGCGCCTTAACCCTTGGTGTCTTCTTCCAGAAACGCTCCCGGCGGAAAAGATAGCGCCAGTAACCGATGACCAGTCCGATGGTTATATAAAGATAGTATTGTAAAATCAGCAACTTACGCAATCGCCCCTGCAACACAAAAAGTAACGGTATGGCAGCATAGGAGAGAACCTGAAGTAAAAATACAACGGTGAAGAATGGCTGTCCGATTTTAATCGCTGAACCGATAAACATAAATAAAAGCAGAAACGGAACAACCATCCGCAAAACCTTATGGGAAAAATAAACCCATGCCTTCCGGCCGTATTTCGGAGAAAGGATGTCGTAACAGCGCAATAGCGCCTGCAGATTACCGGCGCTGATTCGGGACTTGCGCCGGTACTCCACCTGCTCACTCTCGGCTCTGGTTACAACCAGTGCCCGCGGTTCCATTATCACATCATAGCCAGACCGGAATGGACGGATACCAAGGATGAAATCGTCAAGAATCGTGTCGTCCGGAATCGGTGTTGCCAGCGAACGCCTGAGCATATTTGCATAGGCATAGCATCCTACCATCGCGCCCAGTCTGCCTTCCAGTTCCTTGACCTTGCCTTCCCAGCGGTCATAGAAACTCTCTGCCAGACTGCCGTCCTCATTCACCCGTTGATAACGAGGATTTACCACCCCGACCCTGGGGTCAAGAAAATCATCTGCCATCACCTTCAGCGACTCCGGACTTAAGAGGGAGTCGGCATCGGTGCACAATACCAGATCTCCGGTAGCAAGCTCCAGCAACCGATTCTGAACAACGGTCTTTCCACTCTGTTCGTTGTAGTGAATCAAACGAACCCTGGGGTCATTAAAGGAACGGATTATTTCGTCGGTTTTGTCGGTGGAATTGTCCGACCCAATAAGGATCTCTATCTGCTCCGGAGGATAATCCATCGCCAGAAGGTTTTTCATCTTCTCGGCAATTATCGCCTCCTCATTATACACCGCCATCACCACACTTATCTTAAATGGCGTATCCCGCTGCACCGGACTGAACTTTCTCGGTGCTAACCTGGCCCATAACCAGAGGAGAAATGGAAAAATCACCCAGTGGTAAAAAATTAATGCCAAGGGACACCAGAAAAGTAAAATTGCGATTAAATCAAACACCTTTCTCCTTAAAACATTAACCCATCGCCAATACCTGGCGGTACACCTCAAGATGCCTTGCTGCCGATATCTCCCAGCGAAATTGCCGGGTTCTTGCCAAACCCCGTGAGCGCAGGTCTGCTCGCAACTCATCATCCTTTAATACCGTGCGCAGCACCAGCTCAATCTCCTCGGCATCAGCCTCTTTCAGGATGATCGCCGCATCACCGGCAACCTCGGGCAGCGAGGAAAAACCGGAAACAATCACCGGCACACCGGATGCCATACCCTCCAGAACCGGCATTCCGAAACCTTCGTATAACGATGGAAATACAACCACCTGTGCCAGAGCATAAAGCCCGGGGATTAACTCCTGAGACACATAACCTAAGAATCGGACACAGCCCTCCGCACCATATTCAGAAGCGAATCGGTGCACCCTATCGGCACCAAGACCATCCCGACCAGCGAAAATGACCGCATCGGTCAAACCCTGTTTAATTACATTAACACCCGCTTTAATTAATGGAATGAGGTTTTTCTTTTCCTCAATAACACCAACATGGAAAATGTAGCGGGCAGGCAGGTTGAACTCGCCCCGCACCCTTTGCAGGTAACCCCGGTCATGCTTTTGAAAGAACTCTTCGCCAATTCCATGAGGAATCACCACAATCCGCTCCGGGTCAATTTTTAACAAACTAACCAGGTCATTTTTTGCTGCGTTACTTCCGGTAATCACCCTTGCTGCCTGCCGGCACGCCAGTTGAACCTGAACCTTCATATAGCGCCGATAAATCGCACCGTAGGCATGGGGAATGCGAAGGAAGGAGAGGTCATGGATTGTTACCACGGTCTTACACGGAGCGCTGATCGGCACGACAAAGTTTGTACCATGGAACAACGCCACTCGGGCTCGCTTAATGTAAGCGGGGACATGGCGATTCAACCAGAACGGCGAGTAAAACTTTGCCGGTCCGGTGCCGTCCCCGAAATATCTACCCAGAACCTGCTGAGTGCATCCAGAAGGAATAGCGTTATCTTGCAGCGGACGGTCAACAAGTAAGTCAAACTGGAACTCCGGAGCCAGTGTCGGTAGATACCGGGCTAATTGCCGAACATAATGTCCGATACCGGTCATTTTTCTGACCGCACGCCGGGCATCAAGTGCGATCCGAATGGGCGAATTCAAACCAGACCCCGCTCTTTTCTGAATATGGTCAGCAACTCCTCCGCCGCCCGGCGAAAACTGAACTTCCCGGCCTGCTCTAAACCTTTTCTCGCCATCTCCTCCAGAATAGCATCGCTTTCCAGGAGCCGGTGTAGCTGTCGGGCAAGGTCTTCGGCATCGCCAGTATGAAAATATGCCGCCACATCACCACCCACCTCCGGCAAACTGGAAGAATCG
>CAKZPX010000073.1 GCA_937139435.1 uncultured bacterium | reverse complement strand
CCTGATTTCTGCCTGGCGCTGGCAGATTCTCCTCGCTGCCCAGGGGCTGCACTTCTCCACCTGGTATCTTGCCCGCATCTTCACCCTCGGTCTTTTCTTCTGCAAACTCCTGCCCACCTCAATCGGAGGTGATGTGATGCGTATCGCCTACACCGTGCAACCCGGCAAAGGGCCCGAGGCGTTCTCCGCCACTTTTCTTGACCGCCTGATCGGTTTTGAGAGCCTTTCCTTTCTTGCGGTGGTGATGGCGCTCTTTCTTACCATTTCCGGCACCGGCAAACTGGATATCGGTGCGGGAAACATCAGCCCGGCGGGCGTCATAATATTGCTTTCCGTCATCCTCCTGCTGCTACTTCTTGTTACCGCCGTATTTTTTAATGACCGCTGTCACCGGATCGTTCGCAACATATTCCTGCGTCTCCCGCGCCGGGCACAGCGGTTCACAACGACCCTTGACCGCGCCTACGAGGCGGTGAAACGCTATCGTCATAAACCGGTTGCCCTGCTTTTCAGTTTTCTTTCCGGTGTCGGGGTTCAGGCGGCGTTATCCCTTGCCTGGTTTTTCTGCGCCGGCGCGGTAAGGGCAACCGTTCCCTTAGGTTACTATTTTGTGTTTATCCCGCTTTTAAATATTGTTGTTAACATCCCCACCATCGGCGGGCTGGGTGTCCGGGAAGCGGCGTTTGTTGCCTTCTTCACCCCGAACTGGCTTCCCGGTCGGTTCAGTCCTGAGCAGGCGCTGGCGGTCGCTTTTATATTTCTTGGTCTGGACCTTTTCTTTGCCCTGCTCGGCGGGTTAATCTTTGCCTTCACCCCCCGCCAGATTAAATCAGAAAACCTGTCCAAGGAGGTATAATGTTTTTACCCCAGCCAAGAACGAATATAGAAAAGGTTTCACCTTATAAACCCGGGAAACCGGTGGAGGAGGTCATCCGGGAACTCGGGCTCAAACCACCGGTAATAAAACTTGCCTCTAACGAAAACCCGCTCGGTCCTTCGCCCCGGGCAATAAACGCCCTGCGCCGGGCGCTCAACCAGTTACACTTTTATCCGGAAGACACCGCTTTTTACCTGCGCCAGCGCATCGCCCGGATGTTCAAAGTTGACTACGACGCCACCATCGTCGGTAACGGCTCGGTGGATTTGATTTATATGGCGTGCGCCGCCTACCTTGATCCGGACGACGAATTGATTATGAGCGCCGGTGGATTTATCGCCCCCCGGGTTGGTGCGGCGATAATGAACGCCCGGCTGACCCAGATACCAACCGCTAACTACCGCCACAATCTGGAAAGGATGGCTGAATCCATTACCCCGCAGACAAAGATTATCTACCTGGATAACCCCATCAACCCGCTGGGCACAATCGTCACCAGAAAGGAACTGGATGAATTTATGGAGTGCATACCGGACCGGGTGCTGGTGATTCTTGACGAAGCCTATGCTGAATACATCACCAGCCGGGAATACCCCCGGGGTGTGGATTACTACAACAAGAACCACAACGTACTCATCCTGCGGACCTGCTCAAAAATCCACGGGCTGGCAGGGCTGCGTATCGGCTACGGCATTGCCAAACCGGAAATCATCCAGAGTTTGATGAAGGTGCGTCTGCCGTTCAACGCCAGCCGCGCTGCCCAGATCGCTGCCCTTGCCGCCCTGGACGATACCCGTCACATTCAGCGCAGTCGTCGGATAAACGAGGCGGGCAAGGCGCTATTCTATAAAGAGTTCAAACAGCTGAAACTCTTCTACCTGGAAAGCTACGGCAACTTCGTATTTGTTAACTTTGCCGTTGACGCCCAGCTGGTTTTTGAGGCGCTCCAGCGTCAAGGGGTAATCACCCGCACGCTCAAAGAGTACGAATTCCCCAATGCCCTCCGGGTCACGGTTGGCAAGGAAAACGAGAATCGCCGATTTATTAAAGCCCTGCGCACCGCTCTGGAGATACTGCGCCCTCCGGCGGATAGTGAAACAGAGGCTACCGGTGAATAACATCCCGGTATTAGCCGGCATTGAAACCGTTTAACACCGTTGCTCTTTAACCGCCTCCGCCGTTACTTTCTTACCGGACTGGTTACGGTATTGCCCATCGGGCTGACCATCTTTGTCCTCTGGTTTATCATTTCCAGTCTGGGCAAAATCCTTCGTCCCCTTGTCCTCTGGCAGCACTGGGTAGAAAGACTGCCGCCCGCGGTAATTACCATTATCAGCTTCCTGCTGCTGCTCATCGCCATCACCCTGATTGGCGCGCTGGCATCAGGCATTGTTGGTCGGCAAATCCTAGTTGGCATTGACCGCCTTATGCAGCGTCTGCCCCTGGCACGTTCGGTCTACTCCTCTACTCGCCAGCTCACCGATGCGGTATTTATCAAGCGCAGTTCTCTGCGTAAAACGGTGGTGGTGGAGTATCCCCGTCCCGGACTTTTTGCCATTGGTTTTCTCACCAGCGAGGAGACGGTGGAATTCGCTGATGGTCGGCGGGGTTATTTTGTCTTTTTCCCCACCGCACCCAATCCGACCAGCGGCTGGCTGGCGCTGGTGCCTGAACAGGATATTACCGAAACATCTTTAAGTATTGAGGAAGGATTGAAACTTGTTGTTTCAGGAGGACTTGCCCGCACCTCCGGGCTTCCCCTCCTCCGAACGAAATCGCTGAAAGGTCTCGGCTAATTCAATCAACCTCTGCTTCACCCGACCGTTTACCGAATCCGGCGGGTATTTTCCGTCCCGACCCTCTTTACCCGCAGGGACACCGGTTAAAATCTCTATCCCTTCGTCAATCGTCTCCACCGCATAGATGTGGAACCGGCCCTGACGCACCGCCTCAATCACATCTTCCCGCAACATCAGGTCACCAAGGTTTGCCCGGGGAATCATCACCCCTTGGGTGCCGGTCAACCCCTTTGCCCGGCAGACATCAAAAAACCCTTCAATCTTTTCATTCACTCCGCCAATCGGCTGGATCTCCCCTTTCTGGTTTACCGAACCGGTAACCGCAATATCCTGACGCAACGGCAAACCGGCAAGTTCAGAAAGCAGGGCATAGAGCTCGGTAGACGATGCGCTGTCACCGTCTATCCCGCCATAGGACTGCTCAAAGGTAATGGAGGCGGAAAGGACCAGCGGCTGGTCTGAGGCGTAGCGGTTGCGCAGGTAACCGGTGATGATGTAAAGCCCCTTGTCATGAATCGGTCCGGAAAGTTCTGCCTCGCGCTCGACACTGATAATCCCGGCTGCGCCAACACCCACCCGGGCGGTAATCCGTACCGGAATGGCAAACGCATACTCGCCGGTGTCGTAAACCGCCAGACCATTCACCTGTCCCGGCACCTTACCCTTGACATCAATAAATAAAATCCTCTCCCGGATGCTCTCCTGGAATTTGTCCTCCAGCATCTTCACCCGCTCCCGGCGCTCGTCAATCGCCTTCTGCACATGCTCGGCGGTAACCACAGCCGCCCCGGTCTTGCCCGCCCAGTAGTTTGCCTCCTTCAACACATCGGCAATCAAATTGAATCGGGTGGACAGTTTTTTCTGTCTTCCTGCCAGTCTCACTCCATACTCAATCACCCGTGCCACTCCGGAACGGTCAAAAGGACGGAGGTTGTCCTTTTCGCACAGCGTCTTGATTACCTGCGCATACTCTTCAACCGCGGAGCGATTTAAGTCCATCACCCAGTCAAAATCCGCCCGCACCTTAAACACCTTCTTAAACTCTTCATCATAGGCGGCAAGTAGGGTGTAGACAAAGCTGTCGCCGATCATTATCACCTTCAGATCCAGAGGGATTGGCTCCGGCTTTAAAGCGGTTGTGCCCAGAAGGGTGGCAAATGGGTCATAGGCGGATATCTCCAGTTTCCGGTTGCGCAGTGTCCGCTTGAGATTCGGCCAGACCCCTGGTTCCACTAACAGGTCCAGGGCGTTAACAACCAGAAAGCCGCCATCTGCCCGCAAAAGCGAACCCCCCTTAATATGGGTGAAATCGGTTCGCCATTGCCCGGAGCGGTCGGAAATCCGTTCAATTGAACCAAAGAGGTTGCGGTAACCCGGGTTGGTCTCAAAAACCACCGGTGCGGTCCTGGTCGCCGAGTTGTCTACCAACACGTTCACCCGGAACGGCAGATAAGGATCACTACCACCACCGCCTTCTGTCCCCTCTGGCCGATGGCGGAACAATTCTATACCATCAACAATTGCGGTGCGCACCTCGTCCAGATACTCGCTCACCCGGTTGTCTTTATGCCGTTCCCGCAACTCTCCAATCCGCTCGTCCAGTAACGGATTAATAATCTCTTTATCCAGCTGGCTCAGTGCCTCCCGTGCCTGCCGTTCAAATTCCCGCAGTTCTTTAAAAATTGCCAGCAGTTCGTTACTTAACTCCCGGTACCTTTTCTTAATCTCCTGTGCCCGTTCCGCGGTGAGTTTTCCCTCTTCCACCAGCCGGTCAAGTCCATCAACACCTACCGGTTGTTTGTCAACAATCGGTGCCAGTTCTGGTCGCGCCACCGGTGCCGGCTGCACCAGGGTAAACCCTTCTGCCGCCACCTTCTTTTCAAACTCCCGCACCCGTGCCGCACCCTGCTCCTTAAACCGGTCAATTATCTCCTGCCGGGCATTCTGATACGCTTCTCCCTCAAAAAGTCTCGGTACATTCTTCACCAGATATGATACCAGTTCCTCCATATCCGCCTGCAACCTCCTGCCCTCGCCGGCAGGCAGGATCAACAACCGGGGCTGGTCCGGGTCTTTAAAGTTATTAACATAACATTTATCGGTCAGTTCCTTGACCGGTCTTGTTCTCTCCAATAGTTTCTGCACCGTGGTTGCCCGTCCGGTTCCTGCCGGACCGGTTACAAAGATGTTATAACCTGACGCCTCAATCTCCAGTCCTAATTGCAGCGCCTTTATCGCCCGCTCCTGCCCGATAATCTCACGGGTAATCTTTATTTCGTTTGTGGTTTTAAAATCAAAGCCTGCTAATGAGCAGCGCCAGGCAAGTTTATCAGCCGGCACCTTTACCTTTTCCAGTAGTGTTCCCGAATTTATTTCCGCTTTTGCGTTTTTGCGCTGTTGCGTCTTTGTGACGCTACGTTTTTTCATCCCTATCCCTTTGCGGCTACCTTCATTGAAGAGAAAAACACAAACGGCAGAAACGCGTTGCCCAGGTCACGCTGGGTAGACCCAACCGCTGCCACCCGCTGGAAGAAATCATACACATTACCGGCAATGCTCAAATCCTTTACCCTGCCCACCACTTCGCCCTTTTCCACCTTAAACCCGCAGGACACGTTAAGCGCCACCTCGCCAGCAAGAACATTGGATTGCCCGCCACCGATAAAGGCATAAACCAGCAGCCCTTCTTTAATCTCCCGCAACACCCGCTCCAGTTCCGCATCGCCCGGGTCAAGTTCAATGTTGGTTATACCAGGAGCGGGTAAACTGGTATAATCCCGCAGTGCAGAACCGGTGGAGTTGGTGCCGCAGGCGCTGGCGGTGGCGATATCAAAGATAAAACCCCGAAAAACGCCCCGGGCGAAGAGCACATTGCGCCTTGACGGCACACCCTCACCGTCAAACGGTGCGGAGTTCAATCCGAAATTTCTTAACGGGTTGTCAACAATGGTAAGCTTTTCACTTAAAACCTGTTTGTTTTCCTGCCCGAGCAGGGGCGAGACTCTTTTTTCTCTTTGTCTGCCATTAACCCCAACTTCCAGCGGGAAAAGTAACTCGCCCAGCGCTATGGGCATCACAATTACCGGATAGTCGCCGGTTTTGACCTCTACCCGACTGCGTGCCAACTTTACCAGCAGATGCATCCGCTCCACCAGCTCCTCCAGCGGGAACTGCCGTCCATCAGAAAGGTTCACATAGTCGTCAAACGAGTAAATCCCTTCATCCACCAGTAGGCCGGTGACCCAAACTCCAAACTCAGCCCGGGCAAAATCCACCTCCAGACCGGATGTGTTGACAATTCGCACCTCACGATACACCCGGTGAAAATTGATGTCCAGTTTTAACTCCGGTACCCGGGCAGCCATCGCCTCCACCAGGTCTCGGCCCCACTCCTGCATCCTTGCGGTTGAGACCAGCATCACCCGGTTCTCAAATATCCCGACCACCGGTAAATCTTCACTTTTGGGCAGATGAAACTTCACCTGCCGTCCGTAATCCGCTGCCGCCTTTGCTGCCGCAACCAGTTCCTCATGGCGCCCGGGGTTGGTGCTGGAGGCAAATCCCAGGCGACCTTTATCTATTACCCGTAAACCCCAGCCATGGCTCAATTTTGTCTCTACTGAATGGAGTTTTCCCTGCCGAAACTTGACCTCGGCACGGTCGGTCTCACTTTCATAAACCTCGGCTTCGTCAACAACACCCCGGGCAATTTTTAATAACTCCCTGAGCATTCCTTTACCTCCCGCCGATTATCACATCCTTAATCATCAGGTGGGGTGCACCGGTACCGACCGGTAGCGGTGCCTGACCGCTTTTGCCACAACCACCCAGCCCACCATGAATTACCAGGTCGCTACCGATCGCAACAATGTTCTTCATGGTTTGAAAAACATTTCCGGAAAGTGTTACATCCCGTACCATTCGCTGCTTTTTCCCTTTTTCAACTAAAAACGCATACTGCGCTGCGAAGGTAAAAGCCTCCAGTTCGGTCATTCCACCCCGGCTACCGACCACATAAAGTCCTGTGTCCATTTCTGCCAGCATCTCCTCCAAACTTTTATTTCTGGGTTCAATATAGGTGTTGCTCATCCGGACAATCGGGGCAAACCGGTAGGAAATCGCCCGGGCATTACCGGTGACATTCTCGCCCATCTGATGGGCGCTCTGCCGGTCGTGCAGATGTCCTACCAGTATCCCGTGCCG
Organism: uncultured bacterium; assembly: GCA_937139435.1. Classification (GTDB taxonomy): domain Bacteria; phylum Hydrothermota; class Tepidihabitantia; order Tepidihabitantales; family Tepidihabitantaceae; genus Tepidihabitans. Next base: position 1,509 of record CAKZPX010000073.1, on the reverse strand, counting down.
GATCAACTCGGTCCTCTGTGCCGGGATGCCCTCATCATCATAATGGAAACTGCCCCGTTCCCTGGGTAGAGTGGCGTCATCAACGATGCTCAGTTCGTCAACACCAAAGCGGGTTCCTTTCTTCATCTTCTCCCGTAACCTTTCATTTTCGGCAATATGGTCTGCCTCGCTCAGGTGTCCGAACGCCTCGTGGGCGAATACCCCGCCCAGGAGCGGGTCAATGACCACAGTGTACTTACCTGCCTGCACCGGTTCTGCCTTGAGCAGGTCAAGGGCAATGCGGGCAATCCGCTCCACCTTTGGTTCCTGGTTCTTCAGCGCCGCAAATCCTTCCTGCCGACCATAACTCTCGCCGTAGTCCTGAATGTTGGTTCCATCCCGGGCGATCGCCCGACAGGCAAAACCGGTATAAATCCGTTCCTCTTCAATGTAGCGGTCTTCGGTTGAATACCAGTAGGTTGTCCGCCAGAGGTCATGATAAATTGAGATGGTGGTAATAATTTCCGGGGTCTGCAATAGAATATCGTTATAGTGTTTTATCAGGTCGTGCTTTTCAGCGAGGGGTACCTTTCTCGGGTCAAACTCCTTTGGTACCCGCACCGTTTCGTCCCGTGCTGGCAGCGGCGTAATCCCGCCTTCACGCCTGGGTAGTGATAAAACCTGTAACGCAACCTCGTCGGCCAGGTCTTTTAATTTTTCGTCAATGGTATTAAATGTCGCCACTCCCCAGTTGCCCTGATGAAAAACGCGTAAACAGCCACCGCGCTCAAAACCACGTCCAATCTCATCCAGTTCCTTTCCCCGAAAGATTAACCGTGTCGTTTCACTTTCTTCAATGCGGATGTCCGCATAATCAACCACCAGACCATAAAGGACATCCTTTAAAAAAGCCTTCATTGTTCCTGCCTTTTATTTTTAGCATAACGATATTGTTTCCCTTGTCAACCCATTCCCGCCTCTCCAATTTTTATTTCAAAAACGGCGCGCTCCGGAGCAAGAAAAAAAGAGCTGTTTTTTCGGTAAATAATGTTTCGTGTTTTTTCTAATAAAAAAGGATTGCGGCGTGCCGTGGGCACTGGCACGCCGCATACTTTGGTCCCCAATCAGAATGCTGGACTGGTGAGCTGAGGACCTGAGCGCGACACCCTCCAGAAAACGACCTCCTCTGGCTCGGTCAAAACCTTCCCCCACAATTACTGCATAGCCCCAACCACCAATTTTATTATATTTACAAATTTTATGCCAGAAAGATATAAAACGCTGCTAAATTTAACCAACGGTTTTTCTTTATGTTACAAAACACAACCCGCCACCATATCAATTTATATTGCCGACTTTTATTTATTAGTAGTAGAAAAATACGACAGTGGTGTTTTTGTTTTTCCTGTGGGCGCTCTATGGGACAGAGGCAGTGACAGGTCTGTTTCTCTGACCGGGCAGGTGACACATATACGGTCATAGGAACGGTCAGGCTGGTATCGGTGGGGCGGGGTTTCTGAGCAAAAATGA
>CAKZPX010000072.1 GCA_937139435.1 uncultured bacterium | reverse complement strand
ATCGTTGCCTTTGAAACATTTACCCAGGTGTGGATTATGACCGGACCACCGCCCGGCGGACCGCTGCAAACAACCAAGGTGGTAATGTATTACTTCTACGAGAACGCATTTGAACTCTGGCGTCTTGGCTATGGTGCCGCCATTGCCTTTATTGCCTTTCTGATCATTCTGGGTTTAACCATCCTCCAGCGAGTGGCATTGGAAAAAAAGGTGCATTATGGGTAAACTGCACAACCTGCCAGTTCATCTGCTCCTGGTTATAGGGAGCATAGCGATGCTCCTGCCTTTCTACTGGATGCTCAGTACGTCTCTCAAAACACCGCTTGAGGCACTGCGCTTTCCGCCCACCTGGATTCCGTTTTCACTCCAGTTTTCCAATTACGCTGAGGTATTCCGACAGATTCCACTATGGCGTTACCTTGCCAATACCGTGTTTATTACTTTCCTCACACTGATGGGCATCTTAATTACTGGCATACCCGCTGCCTATGCCTTTGCCCGATTCCACTTCCCGGGCCGCGAAGTTCTGTTTATGGGGTTCCTCGCCCTGATGATGATCCCCCTGCCGGTATATCTTGTCCCATCTTATATGATACTTTTTAAACTGGGCTGGATTGATACTTATGCGGCGATGATCGTCCCCTGGATTGTCAATATCTTCTCTATCTTCCTCCTCCGCCAGCACATCAAACAATTGCCTCAGGACCTGTTTGATGCCGCTCGGATTGATGGCTGTTCTAACCTCTGGACCCTAATCCGCATCGTAATCCCCCTCTGCCGAGCACCAATTGCCACCATCACCGTCTTTAATGCCATCTCATCCTGGAATTCCTTTTTCTGGCCTCTTATTGTTACAAACTCCGACCGTATCCGCCCCTTGCAGGTCGGTCTTGCCTATTTCTCCCGGGAACAATCCACCAATTATACGCTTTTAATGGCGGCAACAACAACAGCAATAATACCTCTGATTGTCCTCTTCTTTGCCGCCCAGAAACAGATAATCCAGTCTCAGGCACGCGCCGGACTCAAAGAATAAAAATAAAATCATTGACAATCATCTTTAACTCAGTAAAGTTTAAGCTAAAAAGGGGCTGATTTATGACTTTTCATATTTACCTTGATGCCAACCCCGTA
>CAKZPX010000071.1 GCA_937139435.1 uncultured bacterium | reverse complement strand
CAACCGGCACCAGATAACCGGCACCCGCCCGGATATGCACCGCCGAGATAGTAATTTTAAAACCGGTGCAGGCACCAATACATTCCGGGTCGTCACTCAAAGACAGCGGTGTCTTGGCGATACAGATGGGCTGTTTATCATAACCGAGTTTGTATATCCTTCTGATATCCCGTTCTGCCCGCGGGGTATAAACCACCCGCTCCGCACCGTAAACCTTTTTCGCCACCGTCGCTATCTTCTCCTCCACTGATGAATTGTAATCGTATATCGGCTTATTCTGCCCTGGTTTTGTGCCAATTTGCTCTAAAACCGCCTGCGCCAGTTCCTCACAACCACGACCACCATCACGGTGCGGACTGCACACAACCGCCTTTACCCCCAGTTCCTCACAGGACTTCACCACCAGGCGCAACTCATCGTCCGCATCACCCTCAAACCGGTTAATCGCCACCACCGGCTCCAGCCCCAGCACCCGGCAGTTTTCAATATGCCGGCGCAGGTTCTCTATCCCCATCCAGAGATGACGCAACATCCCCCGACGCGGGTCATCACTTCCGCCCTGATGCTTGAGCGCCCGGATGGTCGCCACAAGAACACAGCCATCAACCTTAAAACCAGCCAGCGGTGCTACTAAGTCAACAAACTTCTCCGCACCCAGGTCAGAACCAAAACCCGCCTCAATAACCGTATATTCACATAAACGCAGTGCGGCGTTGGCGGCAATAATACTGGCGGTGCCATGGGCGATGTTGGCGAAAGGACCGGCGTGAATCAATGCCGGGGTGTTCTCGGTTGTCTGCACCAGGTTGGGCTTGATCGCATCTTTCAAGAGCGCTGCCATCGCACCGGTTGCCCCCATGTCCTGAGCGGTGATCGGACGGTCATCAAAACTGAGCGCCACCAGAATCTTGCCCAGCCTTTGCTTCAGGTCAGCGCGGTCCTTTGCCAAGCCGAGTATCGCCATCACCTCTGAGGCAGCAGTAATCACATAACTGTCCTCCCGTGCCGGTCCATTCGCCCGACCACCCAGTCCGACAACCATTGACCGCAACACCCGGTCGTTCATATCAATCGTGCGGGGAAAGAAAATCTCGCGCTCATCAATCCCCAGCGGATTGCCAAAATGCAGGGAATTGTCCAGCATCGCCGAAAGCAGATTATGGGCAGAACCAACCGCATGAATGTCGCCGGTGAAATGCAGATTGATATCCTCCATCGGCAACACCTGCGCATAACCACCACCCGCCGCACCGCCCTTAATCCCGAACACCGGACCGAGTGACGGCTGACGCAGGACAACGATTGACCTGCGGTCCAGTCGGTTCAACGCCATTGACAGACCGATGGAAACAGTGGTCTTGCCCTCGCCGAATTTTGTCGGAGTAATGGCGGTTACGAGAATCAGTTTTCCGGTCGGTCGCTCCTTTATCTGCTCCAGCAACCGCACCGAGAGTTTTGCCTTGTAATTACCGTAAGGCAGGATAAGTTCCATATCAGTAAGCCCCAGACCTCGGGCAACTTCCCAGATCGGCGACAACTTCGTCTGTTGAGCAATAGCCATATCATCCATCATTTTCTTTAATCCCCCATTAAAAGCGCCACACTGCCAACCATCGCCGCTGCGATAAGCGTGGCGATGCTGAAAAATGTAATTGCCACACCACTACCCTGACGCCGGTAAACCTGACTCACTTCGGACGGTGACAGATGAACCGCCGATGTGTCATCCGGCTCAATCTGCACCCATCTGGTTCCGGCACGCACCGCCTCCCTTTCATAACTGGCAAGCAGGGCAAACCGGTCTGCGGGCAAACCATCAGGCGACAACATCCGCCAGAACCATTCCGGGGTCTCATCCCGATAGGCAAGAAACACATCCCGCACCGGAAACAGACTGACATAATGCCTGCCCGGTAAAAGGGTAATCAGCTCCTCTTTATCGGTAACAACCATCTTTTTCCCATCAACAAAAACCTCCAGCGGAAATGTATCCACATTCACTACCATCCACCCCTGACCGGTGCCCCCTCCGACAAAAAACAGGCTGTCCTGACGCTCGGCTCGCGGTCGCTCTGTCTCCTTTTTATCCGGCACCGGAACCTCAATCCGAAAACCACCGCCACCTTCATCGCGCCCATCACTCGTCCCGCCCTCTGCGCCACGAAGCGGCATAACCACCGTTGTCAGAAGCAAAACCCCGGCAACGATGCGTCGCAGATTGATTAACTTAAAATTTAGCACCAATTATTTTAATCTGATTTAAAAACTGTTCAACTTCGGTCTCGGTGTTGTAAAAATGGGGCGATATCCGCAACCAGTTCTCCCGTACCGCACACACAATTCCGGCTTCTCTTAACCGCTCGTTTAGTTTTACCATATCTACCCCCTCTTTCCGGCAGGAGATAATCCCTGCCCGGCGCTCTGGGTCAACCGGCGTCAATATCTCAAAACCCAGCATCTCCAGACCGGAACGTAACAGTTCGATCAACCGGTTAATCCGGATATGTATGTTCTCAATACCGAACTCAAGCAAAAGACGCAACGACGCCTCCAGCCCATAAATTCCGATATAATTCTTTGTCCCTTCCTCATAACGCCGGGCATCCTTTTTTATCGGTTTAGGAGAAAAACAGTCGTTAAACGCCTCCCATTTACACGATAACCAGCCGAGGTTTGCCGATCTTAATCGGGAAAAGGTGTGGGAATTAACATAGAGTAAACCAACCCCCTGGGGCGCCAGAAGCCACTTTCCGCCACCAACAACGACAAAATCCGCACCCAGCGCACCAAAATCCTCTGCTACCGCACCAGCACCCTGAATCGCATCAACAATGAAGAATATCTTTCGCTCCTGACAGAATTGAGCAACCGCTTTAATATCAAACCGGGCACCAGAAAGGAAATGAACCCAGTCCAGTGCCACCGCCCGGGTCTTCTCATCCACCAGCCGGAAGATACAGTGCGGTCCATCAACCAGTTCGGCACTGGTCACAAAACGCTTTTCAATGTCGGGCAAAAGCAAATGATAGGGATAAGTGTTGGCAGGAAAAGCGTCTTTCATCATCACCAGGTTATCGTCCTGTTCCCAGGGTATGGAGTTGATGGCAATAATTAAACCGCTGGAGGTATTTTTAACAAAGGCAACCTCCTTGTCCTTGACCTGCAACAACCTTCCTGCCAGATGCCGGGTTTTCTCTGCCACCTTCTCTGCCTGCTGATAGGGCACCTCACCGTATTCTGCTGCCCGATGACAGAACTTCTCTATCGCCCGCACTGCGGTCAGAGGTAAAGGACCGGTTCCCGCATTATTGAAATAAACCAGGCGGTTGACCACCGGAAAGAGTAAACGTATATCATTCCGGATAGAATCTGTCATAGGTTTTCAATTTTGCCCCATAAAATTCTGGTGTCAAATTAATATTCTAATTGTGCCGCAGTACCCCTGTGGTATTGCCAGTCTGAAACAGATATGAAAAAATAAATGCCGCTGGAGGGCCTAGGCCTTAAGGTTGATAACTCCAACCAGGCAATCGCCCGACCAGCAGCAGGAAATAGATAACAAAACAATTTTTAAAGTCAAGAATTTTTATATCACCACAACAGCGAGCAAGTGCCTGTGATTAAGGAACCAACCGGCGCAGCAATTTATTGCAGATAGAAAAGCGCACTTACCGTGATGGTGATGTCTTTCTTTCTGGTGGCTGTGCTGTAAATGCCGTAGTCACTGACCTCAGTGGAATAGGGCTCGGTTATCTGAAAGACACCAGCACGAGCAGAAGCCAGTTTGCCAATTCTGGCACCGGAGTTGCGAGCAATTTCCATCGCCCTTTTCCTGGCATCCTGGGTTGCCATTGCCAGAAGCTCCTGTTTTATCTCGGGCAGACGGGAGATGTAGTATTCAAGTTGCGATGACTCCAGAATTACCCCCCGAGCAAAAAGCGGATCAGGATTGAGAGCCAGTTTTTCCACCTTAGCAGTAGATTCCGATACAACCATAATGGTCTGCTGGAGTTTGTAACCGGTGATCTCGCCCATATTGTTGTAAACGGCATATTTGTTTACCGGCTGAACTGTAATCTCATTTTCCTGAATGCCATGCGCCATGAGCACTTCCCAGACGGTCTGAAAGTCGTTTTTGATCTGTAAATAGGCGCTGCGGGTGTCACCCGAGCCTGCCTGCCGTTCAAGTGTTACGCGCC
>CAKZPX010000070.1 GCA_937139435.1 uncultured bacterium | reverse complement strand
CTGTTGATCTTGCTGCCCGGTCTTTATTAAAACCGCCACCAGACTGAATGAATCGCTATCATAACTTTCCAGCTGTTCTTCAACAATTCGGGTGCTATTCAGATACAATTCAATATTAATATCCTTACGGGGAGTTAACCTGCTAAATCTCTGAAACAGAAGACCAGCCAGTTTATCGCGCACAGAACCAACCCAGGAATGCCTTCCCTCCATGCACTCCCAGAATGCCACCATCCGGTTCAATAGATATCCTCCCCGATTCTCTGCCTTTACCTCCTCCCGAACAACCGGTGGAGAAACTATTCTTAGAATCCTCACACGCTCAAACGGGTTATTCCCCCTCCGGGAAAGAAATTGTAAAAGCGTTTTATAGCGGTATTCAAAGCGGTGCGGTGCGTAACCGGAAAAAGCCCTTTTAAATGGCGAACGGTCAAGGGTGCTAACAAGCACAACACCACCATTTTTTAACCCCTGATAGAGTTGGGTCAATAACCAGCGCAACTCATCCTGAGTCAGATGCTCTATTACCTCCAGAGCGATTACAGCATCAAACTCTTTCAATAGCGCATCGTTTATATCATTAACATCCAGACACAGAAACGAAAGGTTGGGTAACGAGTTCGCCCTCCGGGCATAATTAATCAGACGTTCGGAATAATCACTTGCCACCAGCTGCCAGTTAACCGGCATTACTCGGGCAAATGCGGTAGAAAGCGTACCGCTCCCACAACCAAGCTCTAAAATTCGGAGTCCTGACGCCCGTTGGGTAAGAATGGTAAGTGTAGCGGCATAATTAGCACAGTGATGAAAGCGCAGAATACCATCCCTTCCCTGGTCTACGCTGCCACCTTCCAGATTAAGAAATTCTCGGGCGCTGGGAAGGTTATCAACCTCCTTCCAGATCCGACGCAAGTTTTCGCGCAGCAGCTCCTCAGAGCAACCAGAAATATTATCTTCCACTATTGGGTAAAATATTAATAAACTCCATGCTCCGGTCAATATATTATACCCGAATCATAACGAAGCGTGACGTCATTAAAAACTAATAACTACCATAGAACTTAAAAACCAGAACCACAAATTCCATACTGGGAAATAGCTATATCGGCAGATTTGTAAGAGGATAACACTACTTATCCCCACTCATGGAGCTGACCCGATTCGAACGGGCGACCCCCTGCTTGCAAAGCAGGTGCTCTCCCAACTGAGCTACAGCCCCGATTGTAGAGTAATATAACAATTTCGGTGTAGTCGTCAAGAATGATTTTCTTATTCAGGATCGGATGATATCCTATAAATTGAACGCCGTCTTCGCTCCATTAACCTGCCTCCAGCGCAATACTCTATCCCCAGATTAAACATCAACCCTTTTGCACCCAAAAATAAACCATCAACCTGACTGATTTCTAAACCAAAAACCCAGGCTTCTCTAATTATTACACCCAGACCCGCGGTCGTTTTCAATCTTCGGCCATCAATAATTGCTAACTCCAGATTTAACGGTAACCAGTCCTTAACCCGGAAGCTAGCTGACAAACCTAAATTCCAATCGTGAAAATTAAACTTATCTTCCTTTAGAAACGCCCCGGAAAGCACAAACCCAGTCTCTATCCGGTCTAACAAACTATATACTACTTCCCCTCTGATTTTAGTCGGCAGGTGCGTAACAAATGTAAGCCCCTTATTAAACTCCGTGCGGAAATTTATCATCTCCTTATTTTTTATTACATCATATAAATTAACCGAATCCAGTTCCAGTGTGTAGATCTCTTTTTCCCCATCGTACCACAAGATTCCGGGATTAATATCAAGTATCCCGAATCCAATAATTACCCGGGGTGTGAAATAACTCAACCCCAAGCTCCCTGCCCA
>CAKZPX010000069.1 GCA_937139435.1 uncultured bacterium | reverse complement strand
TTTTCTTTAATACCCAGCGGTTAAAATGATAGCGATAACAAAAAAGGAGGTTTGGCATGTTAAAGTTTGTTGGGGTTTTAATTTTTGTCGCCTCATCTTTGGTCGCTGCTACTGCAGTTTCATCTTTTATTGAGAGCGATGGCTGGGGTGGCATAATAAATCTTAGCAACGACGCCATTCACCAGTATATGGGGTATGGTTATCAGCATACCGTAGCAACCGATACCGGGGGCAATGTTCATGTTGTCTGGTATGACAATCGTACCGGAACAAATCAGGTGTTTTACAGGAAATGGACCAGAGCAACAGGCACCTGGGGATCGGTTGTTCAGGTAACCAACCAGTCTGTTCCGGTATATCGTCCAGCAGTGGCCTGTGATTATTCAGGTAATGTTCATGTGGTGTGGTATCATTCCACCTCTCCTCATTATGGTATATGGTACAGAAAATGGGATGTCAGTACCGGTAGCTGGCGGGATTCGGTATATCTCTATAACCCTGGAGGCAATCATCTTAATCACCATCCCTCTATCGCCTGTCTTCCCGGTGGAGATAATGTTCATGTGGTGTGGCATGGTAGAAACAGCACCAACCCGACCTTTTTCCGGACAATGCATATTGAATACACTCCCGGGACTGGTTGGGGTTCGGTAACGATCGTTGACGCTATGCCAACCGAGTCCTGCGAGGTGGCAGCGGTAGCGGTTGACCGCTGGGATAGCGTTTATGTTGTTTGGCGGCAAAAAGTCTCCGGTTATTATCAGGTGTTTTACCGCTGGCGTAACAGCAGCGGTGTCTGGCGCCAGGTTGAGCAGGTGTCGAATGTAAACCCTAATGCAAATATGTTCGCCTGTGCGGTAAGTGTGGATTCACTTGGTTCTAAGATAGGCGTGGTTTGGAATGGCGATATTCCCGGTAATTTTAGCGACCGGATATTCTATCGGGAGCGAACCGTATCCGGCTGGGGGACGACCGAGGTGGTAAGTACTTATGGTGACGGTGCGCAGTATGACCCGGTAGTTGTAGTCGGCAGTGATAATCGGGTGGACATAGTCTGGCGGGGATTTACCGAAATTTCTCAGGCAAGGATGGAGGTTCTTTATCGGTCGAAACTGGGTAATAGATGGGCAGATGTGACACAGCTGACAAACCGTAGTGCCGGGGGCAATGTTTTAACCCCGACAGTTACCAGAGGTCTTTTTGACGACCTACATATCGCATGGTATGACAACAATGATGGTGACAACGATGTCTATTATCTGCGAGGGAATCTGGTTGATGCTGGTGTGAAGGAGATTGTTTCTCCTTCAGGAAGGGTGTTGCCCGGTGCCACCGTTAATCCTCGGGCAACCTGGTATAACTACAGCAATTACAATCCGGTTGATTTCCGTGCCTTTTGCTTCCTCTTTAGCCCCGGAGGAAGCCGGGTATACAGTGAGTCACTCAATGTTACTGGTTTGCTACCTGGTGCCGACACCAATCTGGTTTTCCCGAATTTTGTGGTTAATGAGAACGGGAACTGGACAATACGTTGTTCAACTACAGCGATTCTGGATAAGAATACCACAAATGATATACAGGATGCAGAATTCCTTGTTGCTCCCAGCAATACCAATATAGCGATGTTTCAGATTCAGGCACCAAGCGGGACAATTGATAGTGGCACAGTGGTAACACCAAGGGCACGGTGGTGGAATCGGGGAGATGAGCCAGCAGATTTTACAGCCTATTGCCAGCTGATTGATCCCAATGGTAGTGCGGTTTATCTGGAGTCGCTGAAGGTAGAAAGTCTTGCTGGACGTAATGATATAATCCTTAATTTTTCGCCCTATCTTGTGATGACACCGGGCGAGTGGCAGGTGCGGTGTTCCACATTCTGTACCGGTGACACATTTTCTGATGATGATGTATTGAGTGCGGGGTTTATTGTTCGAAGTATCCCGCACTGGCCTTACGGGTGGCATGAGGTTAAACAGGTGCCGTTAGCGCCGTCCAACCGTACGGTGAGTGATGGAGGTTGGATAACCCAGATGAGAATAGGTGGGGTGCGCTATCTTTTTGTGCTCAAAGGGAATAAGGTTGGTGACTTCTATATTTACAATCCCGTTGCCGATATCTGGCATCAATTACGCTCCATGCCCGCAGGAAGAGAAGGGCGATCGCCACGTCGGGCGTCAGTAGGAGTTGCCGGCGGTGATTATATCTACGCCACGAAAGGTAACAACACGCTTGGTTTCTGGCGGTATATAGTTGAAACCGATTCTTGGGAGCAACTGACCGATGTTCCCGCCGGTCTCCGTGGTAAACGAGTGAAAGCGGGTGCTGATATGGTTTATATCAAGAGACCGCATACCGATACTGGATATGTATACCTGCTTAAGGGTTATACCGACGAGTTTTATCGGTTTAATACCGTATCTGGTGAATGGGAAACTCGGGCACCGGCACCGTTGACCGCCACCGGTAGAAAATGGGACCGTGG
>CAKZPX010000068.1 GCA_937139435.1 uncultured bacterium | reverse complement strand
CTCCCGGGTGAAGATAGATTTTACCGGGAAATTTTTCACCGGTGTCAAGCACGAGCCGAAAAGGACAACCGACCCGGAGACGCTGGTGGCGACCGGCTGGAATCAGTATACCCGGGGCGGTGTTGACCTTAACACGCATATCGGGTTCAACCATGGCGCCGGACTGGTGAAGATTTATCGGACATTCGGGGAACACCAGTTTGACCCCAAGGATGGCTGGCATTCAACTGATTATACCAATGGCGCACTCGTCCACCTCCATAACCAGTTTCCATTTAACAATGTCATGCAGGCAGGCGCCGAGATAAAACAGCTGGCAGGAACCTGGATAAAATCGGATGAGGAAAAGCCTTTCTGGTCCAGGACACAGCTGGACCTGTTTTTGCAGGATGAGCAGCGGATTGGTAGATTGATCCTCAACGCCGGTGCTCGTTTTGCCCGGGACAACATCTCCGGTAATGTGTTCTCTCCCAGGGCTGGACTGGTTTTTCATCTCGCCAGGCAGACCGCTTTTCGGGCGGTGGTTAATCGTGGTTTCCGTTATCCACCGCTGAATTACACCAGTATCTTTCCACCCCGGAACCCGGAACTGCGTCCGGAGGTGACCTGGAATTATGAGGCGGGGATAAATCAAACGCTCGGTGACCGGGTGAGAATAGACGGGACGGTGTTTTATCTTCAGGGCAGGGATTTAATTGAACTGGCTGATAACCCCGCGCCCCCACCTTTAAAAAGGTTTACCAATAAAGGTAATTTTACCTTTAAGGGTGTGGAGGTGCTGGTGGATGTAAAGCCTTCTGCTTATTATTACCTGAAATTTGCTGGCACGGTAACCGATTTTGGTGTTCATACCCAGGGGCGACCGGGTATAAAACTGGATGCGAGTGCCGGGCTGAACAAAAAGAAGCGGACCGATGAGGAGAAAGGGGGAATCAGAGACCGGCTTATTGCCGACCTGCTTGTGCATTATGTTGGTCGTTATTATGCGGCAGATTCAGGAAAACAGGAGTTGCCCGCCTACTGGACAGCAGACCTGCGGCTGGGTGTGCGGTTGTTGTCGTCCCTGACACTGTTTGCTACAGCGGAGAATGTGTTTGACCGCAAGTATGAGGTTTTTGCTAATCTTCCCGGCACCGCAGCAGGTAGATATCTTATGCCAGGGCGTTCGTTTACTGTGGGCATTGATATCAGCGAATAGATTATGAGAAAACGGTTAGCACTTTTTCTTTTGACCTTTGTCATTGTTTTTACTGGCTGTGGTTCAGGCAGGGGTTCGGAAAGGCGTTTAAAGGTGGTGGCATCAACCGCCCTGATCGGTGTGGCGGTTAAGGCGGTGGGTGGAGAAAAGGTGGCGCTGACCACGATTACTCCGGCAGAGATGTGTCCGGGACATTTTGATATTCAACCCGCAGCAGTTGTTGCAGCACAGGATGCGGACTTGCTACTTAATCATGGCTGGGAAGGGTGGTGGAAGAAGTTACTGGCAGGTACCGGCAGTCAGTCGGTTCGGGCGATAACCCTCCAGACCAGAGGGAACTGGATGGTGCCGGATGTGCACAATCAGGCGGTGGAGGAGATTACCAGAATTTTGATTGAACTGGCGCCAGGAGACTCAGGCGTTTTCCGCCGGAATAGCCAGAAGTATCAGAGGGAGATTGATTCAATCGCCAGTGCGGTGCGGGGACTGTTTAAGAACCGGGGTTTACCAAAGGTGATTTGCGCCGAGCCCCAGCGCGACTTTCTGGTCTGGCTGGGGTTTCCGGTTGTTGCCGTTTACGGACGGGCAGAGGAATGGTCAGCACAGGAACTGACCCGGCTGGCGCAGGTGATAATTGATTCTACTGTCGGGTTAATTGTGGACAATCTTCAATCAGGTGCTGATGCCGGGAAACCGCTGGCTGAGGCAGGAAAAATCAAACAGGTAACGCTTTCCGGTTTTCCTTTAAATGAAGACTATCCCCGGATACTTTTAGATAACTGTCAGGCATTAATCAGGGCAATGGAGTGAAATGGGGTGCTGATACCGGGGTTTGCCAGTCCGGTTGCGGTTGATATTCAGGATGTTAAGGTAAGTTATTACGAGCATATCGCCCTGCGCCATGTTTCCCTCCAGATTGGCAGGGGTGAGTTTGTCGGAGTGATTGGACCGAACGGTGCCGGCAAGACGACACTTTTGACAGTAATTAACGGGCTGGGGCGGATTCATTCTGGCACAGTGAAAATTTTTGGCGAGCGGTTGGACAGAAGGAATATCAGATTCTGGCGGAGCCGGATTGGCTATGTGCCGCAGAGTTTAAAGGTTGACCCCAGGGTGCCGGTGAGCTGTCTGGAGGCGGTGGTAATTGGTGCCTCTGGTCGGCTGGGCATTTTCCGACGGGTGGGACAGGTAGAGGTAAAAAAGGCGGAGATGCTGATGGATTTTTTCCATATTCTT
>CAKZPX010000067.1 GCA_937139435.1 uncultured bacterium | reverse complement strand
TATCGCAACTCTTATTGCCACAGCGTAATAACGTTCTTCCCATCCTCCGGCAATAACAGTATCTGGAGAATAGCTCATCCTCCACCTCCCGCTTTTGCATAACTTGTGGCAAAGGTAACCTTCAGCGCCCTGGCATCCTTCAGCGACTCCAGGACATCGGTCACGAAACCGTACTTAACATCCTTATCTGCCTGTAACAAGACCACCAGTTCTGGATTCTCTATCACCTTCTCGCTCATTAATGCGGTAATCATCGCTGGATTAACCCAGTTATCATTCACTGTCATTCTACCGCTCGCATCAATCCAGACTGCCGCAACATTCCGTCTCTTCAAAATCCGCTCGGTCATCTCAGCCCGGGGCAGGTCAATTTTCAACCCCCGTTCGGTACGGAAATGGGTAGCAACCATAAAGAAAATTATCAACAGGAAGGCAATATCACCGGTAGAAGCGGTAGGAATATTCGGCGAAGCAATTTTTCTACCTGCAATTCGCTTCATCGTCCCCCCTCCTCCTGAACTGGCATCAGACTGATACGTTCCGCCTTAGCAACCTTCAACTGGTCAAAAACTGCAATCATCACCTGGTAAGGAGCATTGCGACTCACGCGCAAGGCGATAGCCAGCTCGGGATTTTTTCTCAATTCCTCCTGCACCAGAACACTGACCTCGGGGACTTGAACTATTCGTTCACCAATAAGCACCTCGCCTTTCTGACTTACTGCCACCGTAAGTATGTTCTCAGACTTAATCTTAGTTTCGGCACCCTTTTCTGGAAGAACGATCTTCAACCCTTTCTCCCGACTGAAGATACTGGTGGACATAAAGAATATCAAGATAAGAAACGCGATGTCACCGGTGGAGGCGGTAGGAATATTGGGTTGAGCATCTCCTCCTTTCCGACCTCGCAAACTGAGCGCCATCACTACTCCTTGCACACACCGCTTTTGGTTATCAGATAATCTAACAAATCGCTAGCTGCGGTTTCCATATCCCGCAGGTAGCCGTTAATTCGACTGGATATCAAAATATAAACGATTGAAAGTGGGGCGGCGATTATCAATCCCCACTTGGTTGTGATTAACGCTTCAGCAATACCGCTGG
>CAKZPX010000066.1 GCA_937139435.1 uncultured bacterium | reverse complement strand
ATTGTGATTATATTTTTGCTTCTCATATTGCCTCCTTTTTTATGATATTAAACCAGCCCCATACAGGAAAGACATATCTGGGTACTGAAGTAATAGATTCGTGTCCAGTTCCCCAGAATTGAACCGATTATCAGGACACCGATGCCCGCAAGTAAAATTAGAAGGAAAAAAATCCACCGTTTCATTGGTAAGGGACAGGGCGAGATGTTACTGGTGCAGAAGTTAATTTTCGGGACCGACCGTCCCGAAGGAGTTTAATCATGTCTGCCACCTTCGTCCGTAGCGTAGTAATAACATTAATGTCTTCGCCCAGCGCATCTCTGATTCACAACCCGAGAAAAGAGGTTTCACTTCCGAAAATAAAGCCGGCAATGACATTGTCCGTCCCGAACAACCTCTTCATCTTCGGTTAATTCCATAATCGCTTTCTACGGAACAATAACCCAGAAACTAAGCCCGAGACTGAACGGAGCAATTGCCCCGCCGCGGGATATGAACTCCAGCGGCACTCCAACCCTGGGGCGGATAAAAAGCACCGGTATCGGTTTAATCACCGCTCCTACTGATACAACATGCCGGTCCTGTTCGGTATTGGTTTTTGCCACTCCGTTAATCTCGTTTCGCGCCTGCATTGTCCCTGCCAGAGACAGCCACAGCTCCAGCATCTTGATTAACTTATAATCGCACTTCGCTGAGTATTCAAACATATTTCCGACCCGCGTGCTATCATTTGTCTTGCCGTTCAGCCAGTAAGCGGCACGCAGGTGTCCGAGAATTGGTCCTATCTGCCGTGTTTGAAAAATCAGCCCCAGTGCGCCGGCAAATTTACCATCACCTATTTTCGGTTTGGCGGTCTTATCCGCCGTGGGAAAGGCAACACCGGCAACCCCGGTTAAGAAAAATGGTGCCAGCTTACCGGTGATCAGCGCATAACGGGTGTGAAACTCCAAATCGCCGACCCCAAACGAAGACAGGGTGTCCTGTGATTTGCTCGCGATTGGTGCCAGCAGCAACAGTTCCCAGCGTTTAATCGGAGCGAATCCCAGAAGAAAAGTACCGCTCAATGTGGTTGTTCTTTCCTTAGCATCAAGGTCTTTCCAGGTATTGGCTGCCCAGTCATAAGTTTTCGTAGTCTGCGCATAGCCCAGGTCCAGTTCACCGAGAAACTGCAACGGCTTGAGTGTTCCTGCACCACGACCGATTAACGGCGTTGCTCCGAGACCACTAACCAGCGCAACAACCGCCAATAATATTACTGCGAACTTTTTCACTTTTACCTCCTTTTGGGTTTTCTCTTACCTCTCCGACCTTTTCTTTCATCGCCCGCTCCAGAAGGTTTCTGACATCCAGCAGCAGATTGCTGAAATCGCCGGAAAGACGGTCACGGGGACGACCTAAATCTACCGCAACTGTGGCGACCACTCTTCCAGGCTGGTCGGTCATCACCACGACCCTTTCTCCTAAATATATCGCCTCATCAATATTATTGGTCACAAAAATTACGGTCTTCTTTGTCTTTTCCCAGATATTAAGCAGTTCCTCTCCTAAACGGTGCCGGGTGCGCTCATCCAGAGAGCCAAAAGGTTCATCCAGGAGCAAAACCTGCGGGTCGGTTGCCGGTGCCCGGGCTTTCACTTCTCTCCGATATAAAACCCTCTGCCTACCTTATGGGCATGTGCCGCATCACGCCACATATTGACCAGACCTACCGCAAAATCAAACAGGTCTTTGCCAAAGTTTTCCAGGATCGCTGGTTTCAGTTTTTCCTCCACCATCACCTTATACTCATCAAAACACCGGGCAAACTCCTTGGTCTGATCCTGGGCATCAAGGATTTTGAACCCTGCCCGCTGTAAAACCTCCTGCCACCCCTTAAACGTCTCCATATAGGGGAACGCCATTGACTCGTACAACTTTGCCAGTAACCCCTCTTCTATATCGCCGGTAACCACCCAGTCGGTGAATCCGATTTTACCACCCGGTTTCAAAACCCGATAGCACTCCCTTGCCAGAAGTTCCTTATCGGTCACATAGCACCACGCCTCCTGACCCCAGATAACATCAAATGTGTTCGCCTTAAAGGGCATATCCAGCGCATTGCCCTCAACAAAGGTAATCATATGCTCCAGCCCTGCCGCTTTTGTCCGCTCCCTTGCCTTCTCCAGCATCGTCCTGGTGAAATCCAGACCGGTAACCTTGACCCCATACTTCTGGGCAAGGTGCCGTGCCGGGGCGCCCAGTGCGCTACAAACATCAAGGACCTGCAGACCCGGTTTTAAACCGAGCGCCTGTGCCAGCCGGTCGGTTGCCTCGGGTCCGCCCGAATGAATCTGCTCACCCATCACCGCTTCCCAGAGCAGTCCACCCGGACCATCGTATACATCCTGCACATCTTTACTGGTGTAGTCATAACGCCTTGCCATCTTTTACCTCCTTGTTTGTTTTGGTTAAAGAACTTAACTGCCTGGACCGGTGCCAGAAATGGCACCTCACTACTGGTTTTGGTTTCCAAAACGGCAGACCGCTGCCAGCCCGGGTATTACTCATCGCTCCCCTTTCAACTGCCAACGGTCGGTTCTGGACAGAAAAGCATACTGGAAAGGTGTATTTTCCGGTGCCACAGTCAGCACCGCCAATAGAATTAACTGATGGGTTCTACTCTTGAAGCGGAGAGCAACGCCCTCCATCCGGTTACAATTCATATCTGCCACCTCCGGTGTTTATTCCGGTGCGGGCAGAACTGCGGGGCGATTCCTTTCCGCATGCTGTGAACAAATTATATCTACCGCTTTAATCGCGGTCAAGTGAAAAATTGCCTTTATCTGACCACGATTACCCGGTCTGTCAACCTGTCCGCACCACCCGGTTCTTTGATAAAATAAACACCGGGGCTTAAATCACTGACATCATTTAACCCGGCAAAAACATTTTTCACCCTTCTGCCATCAATGTCTATCAGGACACCGGCAAGAGCACCGGTTTTCCGATAAAGTTTTCCTCTCACCACCGTAACCGCACCGGTTTCTCTCCTGGTTATTACCGGCAGTTCGGTAACAAACTGGCTCGGGCTGGCGCTGGCATAATAAATCTCGGCATTGCCGTCCCGGTAGTCGGTCCCGACCGCATAAACCCTGCCCGCAGAATCAAGCGCCAGCGACACATACTTGGAGTTAAGATTCTGACTGGACAGGTCAGCAGAAATCATCGTGTCTGCACTCCAGCCCGATCCGGAATTGTATCTTTTATAATAAATCTGGAACCGGTAGGTACCCAGCGCAGAGTTCATCACATACCAGGCAACATGCACCCGGCCCTGCTGGTCAACCACAACCCGGCGCTGGGTGCTCCAGTAAGAGAAATCAGAGTAATTGTTCTCTGTCAACCGCTCTTCTGGTTGCCACTCCGCACCCGGGACAAGGGCAAAGATGAGCAAAATCACACCAAAATAGCGCAAAAATCCTCCTTATTATTTATTATAAAAAAACACACCCCTTTCTCGTCAAGAAAACTAACCGGTGCGGACATTAAAACCAGTAACGCAATTTTCTTGACATCAGAAATAAGAAGCAATAGACTTTTACAATCTATAAAAAGGAGGATGCTGTGCGTAAAAGAGTGCTTTTATCCCTGTCACTGATCGGACTTTTGGTCCTTGCCACCGCCCAGTGGAACATCACCGGTTACCTTGCCAGCGAGATGGAGTCAGTAGAGATTGACTCGGTGATGATGAGCGGGACGGGC
>CAKZPX010000065.1 GCA_937139435.1 uncultured bacterium | reverse complement strand
GGGCGATGGAGTCTCAATCTTTTTGCCAGTTCGTCAACCGTTATTGACACCGGTTTTACCGCCACCACCCTTGACTCCATCGTCTCTGTTGCTAGGGAACCTCCTCCCACCTCTGCCTTTGCCGGACGCACCGAAAAGCGTGCCCGTTCACCAACCTTTTCCCGCACCAGCTGCAAAAGTTCCTCTGCCTGTTTTTCCATCTCGGTTAGCGATTTGAAAAGAATCCGGAATAACGGATGCTCTTTAATCACCCGTTCTTCGTCTAAGAAAAGTTCCAGTGTCCTTTCCAGAACCGCATAGGTAAGTTTGTCAACGCGCAGCGCCCGGGTAAGCGGATTTTTCTTCATCCGTTCAATCAGGTGCCGACGCCCGACAATAATCCCTGCCTGCCCGGCACCGATCAGTTTATCACCGGAAAAACAGACCACATCCGCACCCGCAGCGATTGACTCCGCCACCACCGGCTCTTTGGGTAATCCGTAACCGGACAGGTCAATCAGCGCACCTGAACCCAGGTCGTCAATCACCGGCACATTGTAACGGCGTCCGAGCGCCACCAGTTCCGGTAAAGAAACCTCTTTGGTAAAACCGATAATCCGGTAATTGGAGGTGTGAACCCGCAGAATCGCCGCCGTATCCGGGGTGACGGCATTCTCGTAGTCGCGCAGATGGGTGCGGTTCGTTGTCCCGACCTCAACCATCCGGCAACCACTCTGTAGCATCACATCCGGAATCCGGAAGGAACCACCAATCTCAATCAACTGTCCGCGGGAGACAATCACCTCTTTACCCCGGGCAGTGGTGGAAAGAATTAAAAGGGTTGCAGCGCAGTTATTGTTTACCACCATCGCCGCTTCGGCACCGGTTAATTCGCAGAGCAGCGTTTCAACGTGGCGATAGCGGTTACCCCGCCTGCCATCACTCAGGTTAATCTCTAAAGAGGAGAAATGTTCACTCACCTCAATCAGCGCCTGTTGTGCCACTCCGGGGAGCGGCGCCCTGCCCAGACCGGTATGTAAAACCACACCCAGCGCATTAATCGCCCGCACCAGACTGGGTCGGCGGTTGAGTAGCAACCGCTCCTTCAACTCATCAATATCAAACCGGACCTCCTCTCCTTGTAGAATCCTCTGCCGGACATCGTCCAGATACTCCCGAATGACCCGCTTTGCCAGCCGGATATGTAAACCACCCAGCACATCTACCAGTCGCTCATCACCGAGCAGTTTATCCACCGCTGGCAACTGCCGGAGGAACGCTGCCGACTGCTCGCTGTTACCTGTACCCTTTTCCGGTGCCATAAAAACCTACCGCACCAACTTCTGCCGGATAAACGTTGCCCGGCGCTCATCCCGCTCTGCCGCATCCATCTTTTCACCAAGGATAGCCTGCAGGTTTGCCGGACGAACCAGCACCAAAAGTTGGGAAACCTCGGCTATCTTTAACTCATTTATAATCCCGAGCGCCACACCCAGTCGCACCGTCGCCAGGAGATTGGTCGCCTCTTCCGAAGAGATAATCCGCGCCCCGCGCAACAACCCGAGGGAACGAAACACCTTATCCTCCACCTCCACCCGCAGGTTGTGCATAAGGAACTGTCTTGCCTTGTGTTCATAATCTATTATCTGGCGACAGGTGCTGGTCAAAACCTCAATTATCTCCGCTTCTGACTGCCCCAGTGTCTTGCGATTGGAAACCTGAAACAGGTTACCCCGCGTCTCACTGCCTTCACCATAGATACCACGAACCAGCAGTCCGATTGCATAGGCACCCCGTAAAACCTTCTCAATCTCTCTGGTAAGCACCAGCGCCGGCAGATGGAGCAGAACCGATGCCCGCATTGCGGTGCCGACATTGGTCGGGCAGGCGGTTAAAAAACCCAGTTCCGGCGAAAAGGCATAGGAGAGCTGACCTTCTAACTTCTCATCCAGCGCCGATGCCTTGCTGAAGGCAGTGGCAAAGTCAAAACCTGATGCCAGCGCCTGAAAGCGGATATGGTCTTCCTCATTCACCATCAGACTAATGGTCTCGTCATCAGACACATAAAGCCCTTTCCGGTTCTTCTGAGTAATGAAATCGGGTGAGGCGAGGTGCCTTTCCACAAAATAAAAACCATCGGGTTCGGAAAGCATCCCGTCGGTAAAAAGTTGCCCCTGATTTAAATAACCGGAATCGGCCAGCGCCCAGCGCACCGTCTCCACCACCAGTTCACCATCTGCTGGCTTCATCCGGGGTGAAAACGGCACCTCGGCAAGGTTACGGGCAAAACGCACCCGGGTGGAAATAACAAACTCAGAATCCGGACCGGTGCCCAGAAGCCAGGCACCGACCTTTTCAGGTACCAGTTTCATCTCCTGCCTTTTTCAAACGGTCGCGCAGCGCTGCTGCTCGCTCGTAATCCTCCGCCTTGATCGCCTTCTCTAACTCGACCCGCAGTCGCTGTACCTCCAGCCGTTCCTGCGCCCGTTTTCTGCCCTGTTGCACGGTCCGTCCAACATGCTGAACCGCACCGTGCAGGCGCCGGAGTATCGGTTGTAACTGCTGGTGGAATGCCCGATAGCATTCGGCACAGCCCAGCCTGCCCGCGCGCTTGAATTCAGCAAAACTCATCCCACACCGGACGCACACAATCTCTTTGTCCTGTTTTTCAATTTTGGAACGCAACTCTGCCAGCACCGCGCCGGAATCGCTCTTAATCTCCTCGACACCGCTCAACCCCCGCTGGCGCGCACACTCGGCACAGACATTCAACTCGGTTGCCCTGCCCTCTTTGTCCATTTGTCGGACCTTCAGGGTTGCCTCGTTTTTTCCGCAAATGTCACACATCTTCATCCTTTAACCTCCCATCACTCAGCACCAATCTCCGTCCTGCCTGCCGGGCGATAGTCTCATTATGGGTTACCAGGACGATCGTTCTGCCTTTTTCTTTTAACTGCACCAATAACTCCATCAAACCGCTTGCGGTTCTGTTATCCAGGTTGCCGGTTGGTTCATCCGCCAGAACTACCACCGGCGATTTTGCCAGCGCCCTTGCCACTGCGACCAGCGCCCGCTCACCGCCGGAAAGTTCTGCCGGACGATGTCTTAATCGCGTTGTGAACCCGATTTCGTCCAGCACCGCCTCTGCCTGAACCAGTGCCCGGTTGCGCGCCCGACCGGCAATCAAAAGTGGCAGGGCAACATTCTCCAGCACCGTAAACTCCGCAAGGAGATGGTGAAACTGAAATACAAACCCCACCTTCTGATTGCGGAGTTCCGGCAACCGCTCTTCAGGATAGCGAAAAATGTCACAGGAATCAAGAATGACCCGCCCCTGGTCAGGACGGTCAAGACCACCCAGGATGTGCAGAAGTGTTGACTTTCCCGAGCCTGATGGACCGACAATTGCCACCAGTTCCCCGCGCCGCACCGTCAATTCAACACCTTTTAACACCTCCAGTTTTTCCGGACCGCTCTTAAAACTGCGCCAGATCCCCTCCGCCTGAAGCACCACCTCATTCATACCTTATCGCCTCCACCGGCTGGAGTTTTGCTGCCCGATAAGCCGGGTAAATTGTGGCGGCAAATGTGATCACCAGGGCAGAAAGGCAGACAACAAGAAAATCCTGCCCCTGCATCTGCACCGGCAGGTTCTTGATAAAGTACACATCACCGGGCAGGGTCACGAACCGATACCGGTTAAGGAGCCAGGAAACAATAAAACCAAAAAGCGCACCACCAGCGGTGCCGACCACACCAATTGAGAGACCGGTAAGCATAAATATCCGGGTAATGCTACCAGATCTTGCCCCGATTGTCTTTAAGATACCAATCTCCCTTGTCTTCCTGATCACCATCATCGTCAGCATTCCGACGATGTTAAAAGCCGCCACCAGGACAATCAAAACCAGGACGATAAACGTAACAACCTTTTCCAGACGCAGGGCGGTAAACAGGTTGCGATTCTGGGTAATCCAGTCCACCGCCCGAAAGGGCATACCCAGCTTCTGAACAATGTGCCGGGCAACCCGACCGGCATTGTCAACATCGGTCACCCGTACCTCATAGCCATTTATCTTGCCCGGCATGCCGAGAAAATCCTGCAGTTCCTTAAGCCCGACAAATACAAAACTGGCATTATACTCATACATCCCAGCATCAAATATCCCGTTTACCCGGAAGGAAC
The DNA here is from genome assembly GCA_937139435.1 of uncultured bacterium. Lineage (GTDB taxonomy): Bacteria > Hydrothermota > Tepidihabitantia > Tepidihabitantales > Tepidihabitantaceae > Tepidihabitans. The sequence continues at coordinate 3,334 of CAKZPX010000065.1, read as the reverse complement.
GGGTGCGTGGCAGATAGCCTAACGGTGTGCCGGTACCGGAAAACGGCGAGGCGAGAACCAGCCGGTCACCGACGAAAAGCCCCAGTGAGCGCGCCAGTTCTACCCCGATAACCACTCCGGCAGAGTCAAAAGAAAACTCACCATCAATGATTGCTGTCTTCAGGTCGGTCAACTCTGCTTCCAGTCGCGGGTCAACACCCCGCACCACACCACCCTCAACCATCGCTCCGGCACGCATCAGAATCTTGGAATAGAGAAAGGGTGCTACCTGTACCACACCAGGGACCGAGCGAATTTTACTGACGAGCGTGTCTGCCTCTCCGGCATAGTCAATCGGTCGGTAGCCAAACTGGGAGACAACAATATGGGGTGAGGCGCCGAGGATACGGTCACGCAACTCTTTGTGAAAACCATTCTGCACCGAAAGGACAATGATAATTGCCGCCACCCCGATAAAAACTCCACCAGTAGGAATTGCCGCTGTGCCCGAGAAAAACCTGCGCCCCCGTCCCCGCAGATAGCGCCGGGCAACAAAAAACTCAAAACTCAACCGACTGGTCCAGGAGCAGCCGGCGCCGGGAACAAACAGTATATCTCCCTCTTCCCGGGACTGCGCCACAACTACTTCTCCTTTTTCAATTGGGGAAATAAAATTACATCCCGAATCGAATTCTGATCGGTGAAAAGCATCACCAGCCGGTCAATACCAAGCCCCAGTCCGCCGGTCGGTGGCATGCCGTATTCCAGTGCCAGACAGTAATCCTCATCTAAGGTGGCAAACTCCTCATTACGGCGCACCGCATCCTCAAACCGCTGGCGCTGCTCAATCGGGTCGTTCAACTCACTGAATGCATTGCCAACCTCCATACCACAGACAACCGGTTCAAACCGTTCCACCAGTCTCGGGTCAAGCCGATGGGGTTTTGCCAGCGGTGTGGTCTCCTTGGGGTGGTCAATAACAAATGTTGGCTCAATCAGTTTTTCCTGTATCAAATCGCTGAACAACTTGTCCAGAAGTTTTGCCCGTGATGTACCGGGTTGGACCTCTATTCCCTTTCCTGCCGCCACTTTTACCAGCATGCTATCACTCAACTCCAGTGGATCAACGCCCAGCCTCTCCTTCAACGCCTCAATAAACCTTAACCTGTGCCAGGGTTTAGCAAAGTCAATCCTCCTGCCGGCAAACTCTATCTCGGTTGTTCCGTAAAGCTCCAGGGCAAGGAAGCGGAAAAGCTCCTCTACCAGCGCCATCATATCGGAGTAATCAGCATACGCCTGATAAAGCTCAATCTGAGTAAACTCCGGATTATGAAAACGGTCCAGCCCCTCGTTGCGAAAGTCCTTGCCAATTTCATACACCCTTTCTATCCCGCCCACGATTAGCCTTTTTAAATACAACTCGTCTGATATGCGCAGAAACATCTCCTGCTCCAGCACGTTATAAAAGGTCTGAAAAGGTCGTGCTGCCGCACCACCGTATATCGGCTGAAGAACCGGGGTCTCCACCTCAATAAAACCCCGGGCATCAAGAAACCGCCGGATCAACCCGATAATCCGGGAACGCAATAAGAAAACCCGCCGGGAGTCCGGGTTAACCATGATATCCAAGTAACGCTGACGATAGCGCGCCTCCACATCCCTTAAACCGTGAAATTTCTCGGGCAGGGGACGGAGAGATTTGGCGAGCAAAACCCATTCCAGGACATTGACCGTAACCTCGCCTGTCCTGGTTTTAAAAACCTCACCCCGGACACCCAGGAAATCGCCAATATCAAGTAGTTCCAGACGCTCATACGGTTCCGGACCTAAGGTGTCCTGACGCAGATAGAGCTGCACCCTGCCACTATCATCCTGAATATGAGCGAACTGGGTCTTACCGTGCCGGCGCCTGGTCATCAACCTGCCGGCAACCCGCACCTCTTTTCCAGTAAGTTCAGTAAACCATTCCTGCACCTCGGCTGCCCGATGGGTGCGCTCAAACCGATAGCCGTAGGGCATAATGCCTTGTTCTCTTAACTTTGCCAGTTTCTCCAGCCGGACTTCAAAACCTGCTGATTGAGGAGAGGGCATATTCTTTTCTTCCATTGACAAAAACTATATCCACCACTCTGATAAAGTCAATTCAGTTCACCACTGGACAGCGGGCTTATCCAGATATAAAATTTCCTGCTATGCCCCGGATCCTCTGTCTTGACTACGGTGAACGCCGCAGCGGAGTCGCCATCTCAGATGAAACCAGAACCATCGCCCAGAGTCTGGCCACCATTACCCACAACTCGGAAACGGAACTTTGCAGCACCATCAGCCGGTTGATAAAAGAGTATGATGTTGACCTGATTGTTATTGGCTTACCCTTGAGCCTCTCGGGCAAACCCAGCACCCGGTCGGAAAAGGTGCGGGCGTTTGCCGCCCGACTGGCAAAAAAGGTCCATCTGCCAGTAGAACTCTTTGATGAACGCCTCTCCACCAATCAGGCAGAAGAGGTGTATGCCGAGGTATACGGTCGTCCCTATCGCCGCTATCATCCGCACCGGCAAGCACCGGCTTCGCCACTGGACCGTATCGCCGCCACCATTGTCCTGAAAGACTATCTGGAATTTATCCGCCGCACCAGAACCGTCCCGCCGAAATTATGAAAAAACACCGAGGAACACTAAGGTGTGCATTTCTGGTCACGCTGTCCTGCGGTCTTCTGAGTGTGTCGCTACTCCTGTCCCATGGCTGCGGTGAACAGATACCTTCGGTACTCATTGGACCGAAAAAGACACTCAATATCACATCAGAAATGTCCATCACCGCCATCGCCGAAAGCCTGCGCCAGAATGATATCATCAATTCCACTCTTATGTTTCGGTTCCTTGCCTGGTTCTATAACTATGAAAACCGCATCCAGCCCGGTCGCTACCGCTTTGCCCCTAACACGGACCCGCACACAGTTCTGAAGACCATTACCCGCGATATCCCGGCACTGCTGATGGTCACCGTTCCGGAAGGCTACACCATGAAACAGCTCGCCCTACTTCTGGAAAAACAGGGCATCTGTCCCGCAGACTCCTTTCTTAACGCCTGCACCGACACCAGCCTGCTCCGCTCCTTAAACATCCCTTTTGCCAGTGCCGAAGGTTATCTCTTCCCAGAAACCTATGAATTTCTTACTGACAGCGACCCCCGGACGATCATCCGCCGGCTGGTGCGCCAGTTTCACATCGTCTTTGACCCGATGAAAAAGGAAAGTTCAACCCGCCTGAAAGAACACGAAGTAGTTATTATTGCATCAATTGTGGAAAAGGAGGCAAAAATCCCCGAGGAGTTTCCGGTCATCGCTGGCGTCTTT
>CAKZPX010000064.1 GCA_937139435.1 uncultured bacterium | reverse complement strand
TGAGACCAAGGTATACTATGAAGTGCCGATCCACCGGCAACCGGAGTTTGCCCATCTTTTTCCCGGAGCGTTTTTTCCCGAGGCGGAACGGGCGAGCGCCGAGGTGCTGTGTCTGCCGATAAGGCAAAACTTGACAGAAGCCGAGCAGGAGGTCATTATCAATTTAATAAAGGAGATTTTGGGGCGTTATGGACTTAGTTGCGATCGTTGCTCCGGAACTGGCGTTTGATGCGCCACCGCTCGCCAGTCAGGAGCAGTTATTCGCTCTGATTGCCGATCGGTTGTTGGGTGCCGGGATTGCCGCAGACCGGGATGAGGTGGTTGAGGGGTTTAGAAAGAGAGAAGAGTTGTGTTCTACCGGTGTCGGGCATGGTGTTGCCCTGCCGCATTCGGCAATTAATTCTATTGACCGGATTCTGGTGGTGGTGGTGCGGTTGAATCCGGCGCTGGACTGGCATGCCCGGGATAATGAGCCGGTGAGTCTGGTTGTGGCGCTTATCTCGCCGCCATCGCTGTATTCGGTATACCTCCAGGTGCTTGCGACACTGGCGCGGGCGCTGCACCTGGAAAGGGTGCGCCAGCTGGCGTTCAATGCAACGAGCGCTGCTGATGCGGCACGGGTGATTTCTTTTACTGCCCAGCAGCAGTTAGAAGGGGGCGAACCAATTATTGAGCCGGTCTGTTAAGGGGTCTTTTTTCTTTTCTGTTTTAATTCGCTGACCTTTTTCTCCATCGCAGAAAAGATAGCCAGTGATTCGGTAGCGGTGGTCGGGTCAACAGTCTGGATAGCAAATCCAGCGTGGACAATGACATAGTCGCCAACCTTGACTCCCGGGGTCATGACAATTGAAATTTCCCTTTTTACTCCGCCGACCGCACCGATTGCCTTTTCACCATCAATGGCAACAATCCGGGTCGGTATCGCCAGACACATTTTATCTTCCCGGTGAGTAGTAGCAGACCGATTGCCCTAAAGGGACTTTTAAGCGCCGGGCAACCAGTTCACATTTGGCGGTGAGGAGGTAAAAACCGTCCCGACCGTCATCAACCAGCGCTTCAAAATTGGCGTGACCCTTGGCGATGACGACATCAGCGGCGTAATACAACTGTTTAAACTCCTCGGTAACGGTATTGAGGTCAATTCCGAGATAACAGGAGCCGCTGCCGATTACCCGCCCCAGTGTGTTAAAACCCAGTAGTTCTGCTTCGGTAACGGTAATGTCGTTGAGAAGCGGTTCGGAGCGGGCAACGATGGTAATTTCGGGTACCGCAACCTGTTCCAGAACCAGGCGGTCAAACACCGCTTCTCCGGCGTTGTCAAGGATGTAGAGCAGGGTGCGGGCATTGCGCAGTCTTGCGAAGAGTAGCGCGGTGTCGTCATGGGCAAAGTGGAGTTGCTGGAGCCGGTCATGGAGGTTGAAACTGTGTCGGGGACCGACATCAAGCACATTGCCAGCAGCAGCCAGCAATAACCTCTGTTTAAGGTTTGCTGCGGTTTGGTGAGCGAGTTGCTGGACGATTTCCCGGGCAAGGCGATTTTGCTCCTCGCGCACCGCGGCAAAGGGGTCGGTTACACCCAGCAGTGCCATTGCCTTGCGCAGTATCCGGGAGGTAGCGGTGCTGGGTGGTTCATTTAAGTCCATTTCCTGGCGCAGCGGGGCAAGGGTGGAGAGCAATCTGGTAATCTGTTCCGATGAGGAGCCAGAGAGTCGGGCAATGCGCTGGCACTGGTTGAGGGCGCAGTCAAAGCATTCTGGTGCCGAGTTCATCATCAGGTCTTGAGCGGTTTCTTTTCTGCTGCCGGGAAAAGGACATTGTTCAAAATCAGGCGGTAACCGGGTGAGTTTTTGTGCAGGGACAGTTCGGTGGGGGGGTCGCCAATCCGGTGGGCGTAGTCTTCCGGGTCGTGCCCGCCCAGAAAGGTGAAGGTGCCCTTGCCGAACTTGCCGTGGATGTATTTTACCTCTTCGGTGTTTGCCACCTCACCCAGTATCAGGACATCTTTTTTTAACAGGTTGCGCCGGAACCCGCAGTTCTGTCCTAAAAACTCCTTTACCAGACCAACATGGTTCTGGACAAGCATTGTCGGAACCGGGTCGTATTTCGCCGAGAAGTCAAACAGTGAGAAGTAGATATCAGCGCCCCGGGCGGTTGCCTCCTGATAGGTGTCAATATCGGAATGTTCGTAAATATAGGGGTCGGTAACAACCTGGAAGTTTTCAAAGGCGAAACAGCCGGCATAGTCCAGTTTCCGATTGCAGTGCGGGTCAATATCATCGCCGTCAAAGACCGCGGCACAGATGTCGGTGTTGCGGGCTGCCCAGGCGATGTCCGGGGTGTCGGTTGCGGAGCACATTGCAAAGAGCATCCCGCCTTCAGCAACATATTTTCTGATCATCTCCACCACCGCCAGTTTTAACTGGCTCACCTTTTTAAACCCCAGTTCCCGGGCGGTGCGGGTATTCAGCGCCACCTCTTCCTGATACCATTTTTCATTCCGGTAAGAGGAGTAGAATTTACCAAACTGACCGGTGAAGTCCTCGTGATGCAGGTGCACCCAGTCGTAATTGGCGAGTTTTCCATTTAGAACCTCTCGGTCCCAGAGGACATCATAGGGGATGCCGGCGTAGTCCAGTGCCAGGCGCACCGCATCGTCCCAGGGGTCAGCGGTGGGTGGGGCGTATACCGCAATCCGGGTGGGACGTTCCAGTACCACCGATTCCATATTGTTTGCCTCAATCGTCTTCCTTATCCGGACAATCTCCTCCGGCGAGACATTTTGAAACAGGACGCCATTCAACCGGCAGTCCCGCACCAGCTGGTCATCTGCCGGGATAAGAAAGGAGCCACCACGGTAGTTCAGGAGCCATTCCACCCGGTCACCTCTCTGCAATGCCCGGTAGGCGATGCCATAGGCTTTGAGATGGTCGGTCTGAATTAAATCCATCGGGATAAGCACCATCCGGGAGATGGCGAGAAACAGGAGCACGATGCTGTTCATAGATTAAGACAGAATCCGGGTGCCCGCCTTGCCCTGGATCGCCATAACAAGGTGCTCCGGGTCGGTGATGATCACCTCTTTACCACCCCGGCTGAGAAATTCAATCGCCGCCAGGACCTTTGGACCCATACTCCCTTCGGGAAAATGTCCCTGTTCATAACAGGCTTTTATCTCGGCGGCGCTCACCCTATCCAGGGGTCGGGCATCAGGTCGTCCATAGTTGAGATACACCCGGTCAACCGCAGTTGAGATGACCAGCCGTTCGGCACCGAGCAGATTTGCCAGCAGGGCGGATGCCAGGTCTTTATCAATCACCGCTGCAATACCGGTTAGCCCGCCATCCTCTTCCACCACCGGTATCCCGCCACCACCACAGGCGATCACCACCGCTTCCATCTCAACCAGCCGTTTTATCTCTTCAATCTCAACGATGCTTTTTGGTCTTGGAGACGGAACAAGCCGGCGGAACCCCCGGCCCGCATCCTCCTTTATTGTCCAGTCCAGGTCGCGCTGCAGTTTCACCGCCTCCTGCCGGGTATAGAAAGGACCAACCGGCTTCGTCGGGTTAAGAAATGCCGGGTCATCTCTGTCCACCACCACCTGGGTCACTACCGTTACCACGCCCCGGGTCATATTTTTCTGGCGGAATAGGTTGTCCAGCACCTGCTGAATCATGTAACCGATTTCCGCCTGGGTCTGGGCGTTTGCCGCATCCAGCGGTATTTCTGGCAGATGGTTGCGGGCAAAGTAGGAGCGCATCAGGACAAAGCCAACCTGCGGACCATTGCCATGGGTCAGTACGACCTTTTCACCTGAGGCGACGAGCTGGACAATGGATAAGCAGGTTGTTTTGAGATTTGCCACCTGGTCAGCAAAGGAAACCTTCTCCTTGCTTCTAATCAGCGAGTTGCCACCAATTGCGATAACTGTTATACCCATTGTTTTAAATAATACCCGTTTCCGGATAACAATCAAGCCTCGTTTTCCGGTAGTGAAGCAGGACCTGCAGTTGCCAGTCCGTTGAGACAGTCTAACCTGTCTCTGTTTCTTCTCATCACCTGGTAAAGCGATATAATATATAATCCAGGAGACAGAACCGGTTCCTGTTCTATCACCGGCTATTAAGATGGTCAAGTGATATCAAGGGAGAATAAAGATAAGGTTAAAAATGGAGTAAGGTCAGACCTTTCTTTTGCCGATGGTGCACGATTTAATAATTGAATTTGATTTCGGGGTTATCCCCGGGTATAACCCCTACCTGCCCGGAATCAATCATTTTTCAGGTGCGGAACTTCATTGTAACCACAGGCAAATAAATAAGTTAAACTAGAGGGCAATGGTTAACAGAACAACATTTTCTGTTAATTATGTCAGAATTTTGGCTCTATTTAATTTTATGGGCGTTGTTATCAACAGGGTTCAGGCGGGCAGACGCTAATCAGGCATCTTTCTGGCTGAAGTTGGGTGCGGTGTCAGAAAAGTTTGAGTAGGTTGTTGACTTTTATTATAATGATTCTAAATTAGTAAGGCGCCTGGACGGTTTTAACCGGTTAAGACCTGATAAGTTTTATCCGGAGGGCTAGCCTAACCTGGTAAGGCAGCAGACTTGAAATCTGCCGACCCGGCGACGGGTCTTGCGGGTTCGAATCCTGCGCCCTCCGTGTTGATTAAAAGTCCGAGGAGATGGGTCGGACAGGTAAGACCACGAGGTAATGACAATCAGGAGAGGTGGCCGAGCGGCTGAAGGCAACCGCTTGCTAAGCGGTTATACCCTTAATCGGGTATCAAGGGTTCGAATCCCTTCCTCTCCGTTGGCTGCAGTTAGAAAACCGTTAGGTCAGATAAGCAGTTGCTAATATGACTAATGAGCGTGTGCGGGTTCGGGTAGCGCCGTCGCCCACCGGTGCGATGCATCTGGGACTGGCACGCACCGCATTGTATAACTGGCTTTTTGCCCGACAGCATGGTGGGGTGTTTATCCTGCGCATTGATGATACCGACCAGGAACGGAATCAGGCGGAGATGCTTTTGCCAATTCTGGAGGGGTTGCGCTGGCTGGGGCTTGAATGGGATGAGGGTCCGGATCGGGGCGGACCTTATGAGCCTTATTACCAGTCGCAGCGGAAAAGGATTTACCAGGAGGCGGTGGAAAAACTACTGGCATGCGGTGCCGCCTATCTTGATTACGCCACACCCGAGGATATCGCCCGGGAGCGGGAGCAGGCACGGCAGGAGGGCAGGACATGCCGTTACAGCCGGCGCTGGATGGCCGAGACAGCGACCGAGCGGGCACGCTTTGAGGCGGAAGGCAGAAAGCCGGTGGTGCGGTTGAAGATGCCGCAGGAGGGGGGGATGGTGGTGGAGGATTTAATCCGGGGTCGGGTGGAGTTTGACCTGGCACTGGAGCAGGACCACATCATTCAGCGGGCAGATGGTTCGTTTATTTACCATCTGACCAGCGCAGTTGATGATGGTGAGTTTCAAATCAGCCACATTATCAGGGCCGAGGAGCATCTCTCCAATACACCACGGCAGATTTTTATTCTGCAGGCGTTAGGGTATAAACTGCCCCGATTTGCCCATCTGCCGTTTGTTGCTGAGCCGGGGAGCAAGAATAAGTTGAGTAAACGGAAGTTAAAGGAGTATTTAAAGAAGCCGGAGTTCAATGAGCTGATGCGGCGCGGTGAGAAGATCGCCCGGCGGATGGGCTGGACAGTTAACGACGACCTGTTTAATCCGGTGGTGGTGGACTTTTATCAACGGGTGGGGTTTTTGCCGGAGGCGCTGATAAATTATCTGGCGCTTCTGGGTTGGTCTTTAGATGACCGAACCGAGTTTTTTACCCGGGAGGAGCTGACCCGTTTGTTTTCTCTGGAACGGGTGGCAAAGGCGCCTGCCAGTTTTGACCCGCAGCGGCTGCTGGCGTTTCAGGTGCATTATATGATGGCAAGGTCGGTTGCGGAGAGGGTGGAACTGGTGTTGCCCTATTTGCAGGGTGCCGGACTGGTGTCTTCACCGCCAGGCGATGAGGAAAAGATGATGGTTAACAGGATTGTTCAGGCAGCGGGTGACCGGATAAAGGTTGCCGGTGATATTCTTGATTATGAATACTTTTTCCTGCCGGATACCGGGCTGGCAATTGATGAGAAGGCGCTGATACGCTGGGTTCGACCTGAGGCACAGCAGGCGATTCTGCGGGAGTTGCTTGCGGTGCTGGGTTCGGTGACGAGTTTTGACCCGGAGAACCTGATCGGGCTGGTTGACGGGCTGGCAGATAAAAGCGGTGTTAAGCCGATGGCGGTAAGTCAGGCGCTGCGGGTGGCATTGACCGGCAGGGATTACGGGTTTGCGATTGTTGACTGTATGTTGATTCTGGGACGGGAGAGAACCATCTCCCGGATTGAAAGGGCACTACAGGGACTGGCGCGGTAGAAAGGAGATTACTCATGGCAGAACAGGAAAAGGAGAAAAGGGAAAAGCCGGGACTGGACTTTATCCGGCGGATAATTAATGAGGATTTACAGAGCGGACGTTTTTCACCACCGGTGGTGACCCGGTTTCCTCCGGAGCCCAATGGCTATCTGCATATAGGTCATGCCAAGTCGATATGTTTGAACTTCGGTATCGCCCAGGAGTATGGCGGGCGGTGCCACCTGCGGTTTGATGATACCAACCCGGAAAAGGAGACCGAGGAGTATGTGCAGGCGATAATTGCTGATGTGCGCTGGCTCGGGTTTGACTGGGCCGAGCATCTCTATTATGCGTCCGACTATTTTGACCAGCTCTACGAATGGGCGGTGCAGTTAATCAAGATGGGCAAGGCGTATGTGTGTGACCTGTCTCCGGACGAGGTGCGTGCGTACCGGGGCACACTGACCGAGCCCGGTAAGGAGAGCCCGTACCGCAACCGGACCGTGGCGGAGAACCTGGAACTTTTTGAGCGCATGCGGCGGGGAGAGTTTCCGGATGGTTCCCGGACGCTGCGGGCAAAGATTGATATGGCATCGCCAAATCTGAACCTGCGTGACCCGGTGATGTATCGGATTATGAAGGTAGCCCATCATCGCACCGGTGACCGGTGGTGTATCTATCCAACCTATGACTGGGCGCACGGTCAGTCCGACGCCATTGAGGGGATTACCCATTCCATCTGTACCCTGGAGTTTGAAGACCACCGACCGCTTTATGACTGGTTCATTGAACAATTGGGAATTCATCATCCCCGTCAGGTGGAGTTTGCCCGTTTAAATCTGAGCTATACTGTGATGAGCAAGCGCCGGTTGCTGGAACTGGTTCAGGCCGGCGATGTGTCGGGCTGGGATGACCCCAGGATGCCGACCATTGCCGGGATGCGCCGCCGTGGCTACACACCGGAGTCAATCAGGAACTTTTGTGAACGGGTGGGCGTTGGTAAGGCAGAGACGGTGGTGGCGATTGAGTTGCTGGAAGAGTGCGTGCGGGAGGATTTGAACCGTCGTGCCCCAAGGGTGATGGCG